>JBDRIW010000026.1:0-24888 GCA_043815465.1 Candidatus Nealsoniibacteriota bacterium
CTTTTCACGAAAGTGGTAAGCCAGTGCTGAAGCTAATTGGCGACGTAAAGCCAGTTTCTGTAATTATCGGGAAGGAAGGCGAGAAGTCATCTGCGGGTACTAGTATCCAAATAACAGATGATCCGAATGCGCCAGTCGTAAGAATAAAAGAGGAAAATATTTTGAAAGAGTATCCACTTGATTATCTAACTTTGGTTAAAAATTTACGTTTAAGATATAATAATTTTAAAATGAATGCTGAATTTCATAAATTAAAGAAAGAATTTAAGAAAGATAAAAAACTATGTCGAAAGAGATATCTTAATCCCAACAACCCTAAGACTTCAAGCCAAGACTTTTATAACTTAGCAATCTATAAAAAATTTGATCAGTATTATATCAAAAAATAAGTAATAATTTATCACCAAAAAATTCGCCGGCCCAAACGAGGGCGTGGCGGAAGGAAGGGGCGAAGGGGGAGGAATTCCGCCGCGCCCGAACGGTCAAAATTCTACGTCCGGATTTTCACGAAAAAAAGTTCGGATTTTGTCCAAGGTGCGGAGCAAATATTTGACAATACTACAAAAATGTGGTATTGTTTTATTATCAAATTAAATATGGAAAGGAGGGCGAAATGATAATTGGAATAGCTGAACTGTTGGTAAATAATCAGCGGATGTTCTCTGATTTAGAGTTAGAGCGACTAATGGAAGGAACTCTCAAAATTCAGCCTCTGGGAGAGATATATAGAAAGATAAAGGTTTTGGATCCAATTTCTATCAGGAGCAAGCGATTATTCCTACCGCATCCGCCATATATAACAAACAGCTTCGTAGCAGACCTAAATGATATTGCTGGCACTGAGAAGAATCTTAGGAAAATGATGAAAGTTCATACATTAGCGTTGTGTTCAAGGGAGACAACGCCAGATATGTTTGGGGGAGTAGACCAATACGGTGCCCACTTTGGAGAAGGGACTTTCCATATGAACAATCCCTTTCCGCAGGTAATTGCTCATGAGATTGGTCACCTTTTGGGTTTAGACCATACTCATGAGGAGCATGATATTATGGGCGTCCCAGCTGAGATTCTCTCAGAAGTAAGAAATTTTTCTCCAAAAAACGTGAGAGAAATAAAACGAAACGTGTCTTGGATTAGGCACTTTTTATAAGGAATCTATTCAACTCGGATTCCTTTTTTATTTTTCAAAACAGGCTCTAATATCGTCCAGTCAAAATCGGCATTAAAACACTCTCATCCTCTATAATCCTGGTTTTGATAACGTCCACGACGGGAAGTCCCGATTTCAAGCTATCAGGGTTTGACTTTCCCTTTTGGTTTTTATAGATTAAAGATAGTGAAAAAATAATAAAAAGGAGGTTATTCTATGATAAAAACAAAAAGGAAGAATTATATAATTGGGATTGACATTGGTGGGACTCGAACTGCTGTTTTATTTTTAAAGAATAGAAAAGTTATAAAAAGAAAGATGATAGCTACCCCTAAAGACAAGATAACAATGATTAGGGAATTAAAAAGAGCGATAGAAGAGATTATTTTGCCTATTGATAAGTCAAAAGTAAGGGGCATCGGAATTGCTGTGGCAGGATCAGTAGATTCTCAAAAAGGGATTATTTTAGTTTCACCCAATTTACTTTGGTTAAAAAACTTGGCGTTAGCTAGAATTTTGGAACAAAAATTAGGAATACCAGTTAAAATGGATAATGATGCTAACTGTTTTGCCTTAGCAGAGGCAACTCTAGGAGCAGGAAAAGGAGTAAAAAATTTAGTTGGTATTACCCTAGGAACAGGAGTGGGCGGTTGTATTATTTTAGATGGGAAGATTTATCATGGAGCTCATGGGTTAGCAGGTGAAATTGGGCATATTATAGTTATAGAAAATGGACGAAAATGTGCTTGCGGACTAAGAGGATGCCTTGAACAGTATGCTTCTTCTCAATATATGCTTTGGAAAGCTAAGGATCTTTCTTCTACAGAAGAGATAGCAAAAAGAGCCAGAATGGGGAATAAAAAGTTTTTGAAGATTTATGCAGAAGTGGGCTATTATTTAGGAATAGGCTTAGTAGACATTATAAATGCTTGGGACCCCGAAATGATTATTATTGGAGGTGGCTTAATCCATGGTTGGCAATGGATTCTTCCATCAATCAAAAAAGAGATTAAGAAAGATTTTTTTCCTTCAGCTAGAATGGTAAAGATTAAAAAAGCAGAATTAGGAGGAGATTATGCCGGAAGTATTGGAGCAGCTCTTCTGTTTAAGGATTAGTCTTTTAAATTTTATAATTTTTCTAAATTTAAAATTGATTCAAACATTTACAATAGAGGTTTTAATATTGTCTGTTTCTATGGTTCATATTTTACGATGCCACAGCAATGTGGTATTTTATCTTATTCATCGATAATCTTTTAGAGGTATTAGTGTGGGAAATGTTAAAGAAGATCGTATAAGGAATCGTAAGAGTGAAGCCGAGACCATAGCCAAGGAGTTGGGGCACAAACTTGGAAAATGGGAAGAGATAAAGGGCATAAATATTTTTCGTTCATCCTGCGTCAATGTTGGGTGTAGCGCAACTGTTAGGGTGGGGACTTCACGTAAGGGTACTATCATTGACGGAGATATAATCGGTACTACGGAGTGGCCAGCTCGTTGTTGTTTAGGAAGATAAGGTAAGAGAGTTTGTAATAAAAAAGCTAAAGAAGAAAAAATTAGCTCAACAGTAGCTTTCAAATGGGCGCCTTCACTAGTTATTTAATAGGTGAAGGTTTAGTAAATTTTTAAAAAGAGAAAAAATAAGGAAGAGAAAATGATTTATTGATATTGATTAATCCTATAAATAGTGGAAGGGCATTCTTTTTGTAAGGTGCCTTTTTTATTTTAAACAGGTTCTAATGTCGTCCAGCTAGGGGAGAAAATTTTTTCACCTATTAACTTGGGCGGTTTTGTGATAAAGTAAAATATATGAACAAGGAAAAATTATTAAAAATCATTAAAAGTTGGAATATTAAAACGACTCCTGAATATAGGGGATTTCGTTGTGCAAATTGTTCAAAATACATGAGAAAAGCTTGGCATACATGGTTTGATTCTAAAGGATTTAAGTGTGAGGTTCATTTATGTAAAAAGTGTTATAAAGATTATGAAAAAAATTAAAGGGGTTATATATGATCTAGATGGAACCATTATTTTGACCCAGAAATTACACGAAGATGCTTGGATTTATGCTGCTGAAAAATTTGGAATTTCGCTCACAAAAGAGATGTCGCTTAATCAGAGAGGTATTTCCAACGAAGTCTCTGCTTTAGCCATGCTTCCAAATAATAAAAATAATTTAATTAATGATTTTATAAAAGCTAAAAATAACTACGTTAAAGACAATATTGGTCAAGTTACTATTTTTCCTAACATAATAGAAACAATAGAAAAATTAATAAATAGGGACATTAACGTTTGGATTTGTACCTCTGCTAACAAAGGCTTCATTAAAAAAGTATTAAATATTTTACCAAGCCTTAAAAAATATAATATAATTTGGAGAGAATTATATGAGGAAGAAAAGCCATCACCCGAAGCCCTTAACCTGACGATTAAAAAGATGGGTCTGGATAATAATCAGGTCATTTATGTGGGAGATGCTCTTAATGATTATAATACAAGTATTAACGCAAGAGTAGAATTTATATATTTTTGTCCAAAAGAAAATACTAAAGATGTAAGAATGCCTAATAATATTTTTACAATTTCAAACCACAAAGATATATTTAATTTATTAGAGAAGTTTTGATATCGTTCAGCTAGGGGAATACTTTTTAGGCTTTATTCTAGAACTTTTATTTTTGACAAATAAGAGCAAATATGTTAATTTAATATTATTAGATACAGAAAGTTGTTAATACAGCTTGGAAGGGAGACAAAACTACGAAAATTATTTGTAGTTTCGCTAGTTAATAAACTGTTGTGATCTCCTTGTATTGTTAGGAGATTTTTTTATTAAGTTAGATTTAATAAAATGGAAATTAGAAATATAGCTATTATAGCTCACGTAGATCATGGTAAAACTATGCTTACAGATGCTATTTTGCAGCAAACAGGAGCTGCAAATAGTGAGGTAAGTATGGATTCAGACGCGCTTGAAAAAGAGCGTGGAATTACGATTTACTCAAAAAATGCTGCTGTATTATATAAAGGTACTAAGATTAATATTGTAGACACTCCAGGTCATGCAGATTTTGGTTCTGAAGTGGAGAGAGTATTAAGATCTATTGATTCAGTTTTATTGGTAGTAGATGCACAAGAAGGACCAATGCCTCAAACTCGTTTTGTATTAAAAAAGTCTTTAGAACTTGGGCTAAGACCAATCTTGATAATTAATAAAATTGATAAGTTAGCTGCAAATCCAAATCGTGTACATGACGAGGTTTTTGAATTGTTTACAGAGCTTGGAGCGACTAATGAACAACTTGAGTTCCCAGTAGTATATGCCATTGCCAGAGACGGAATTGCAAAACATAATCTCGAGGATGAATCAAAAGATATTATTCCAGTCTTAGATACAATTATAAAATATGTGCCAATAGCTTCAAAAAATAATGATGGACCACTTCGTGCCCAGCCTTTTAATTTGGCCTATGATAATTTCTTAGGAAGACTTGCAATTATTCGTGTTTATAGTGGCAGCATTAAAGCTGGAGACACTATATATGTTAAAAGTCATTCTAGAGAGACTACAAGTCATAAAATAACTAAATTATTTACATTTGAAGGAATTGCTAGAAAAGAAGCAGAAATTGTTGAAGCTGGAGATATTGCTATGGTTGCAGGACTTCCAGATGTATATATTGGAGACACACTAGCTAAGTCTGCAGATGAACCATTATTAGAAAGTATCTCAGTAGATGAACCCACCATTGAACTTACATTTTTAATTAATGATTCTCCCTTTGCTGGACGTGAAGGAAAGTTTGTAACAAGTAGACAACTTAGAGAACGTTTAGAAAAAGAACTTGAAGTAAATGTAGGATTAAAGATAGATTTTGATACACAGTCATCTGAACAATTTATTGTATATGGAAGAGGGGAATTACACGTAGCTATTCTTATTGAAAATATGCGCAGAGAAGGATATGAACTTCAGGTTTCTAGACCTCAAGTTATCATTAAGCAAATTGACGGAAAAAATCATGAACCTTTTGAAGAAATTATAATAGATGTACCAAAAGAATTTCAGGGAACAGTTATTGAAAGCTTAAGCTCTCGTGGAGCAAAAATGATACATATAGAAATGCAAGAAGATCGTGCCTTTATGCAGTTTGAAGGCCCGACTCGTGGTTTATTTGGATATAGAAATCAATTTGTTATAGATACAAAGGGTACTGGAATTATAGCAACTAGATTTGTTGAATATCGTCCACATATAGGAGAAATTGCTCATAGAAAGGTAGGATCAATGATCTCTGGAGTAGCTGGAAAAGCATTAGCTTATGCCCTAAATAATTTACAGACTAGGGGTGTTTTATATATTAAGGCGAATACTGAGGTGTACGAGGGGATGGTAATTGGAAATACATCAAAAGGAGAGCAGATGACAGTAAACCCAATTAAAGGAAAGCATCTTACTAATATGAGAGCTTCTGGGTCAGATGATGCAATTAACCTTACTAATCCTCAACTCATAACCGTTGAAACGGGGTTGGAAGTAATGGATAAAGATGAATATCTAGAAATAACTCCTAAAAGCACAAGATTAAGAAAGAAATATCTTAAAGAGACAGATCGTTCAAGGGCAAGAAAAGATAAATAAAGAATATTTTAATTAACTCTTTTGGGGTTGACAAATCATTTCTTTAATGTTAGTATTATTCACGTAAGATAGTCACTTAATAAAATTAGTCGAGTTTGTTCAAGGAGCTAAACTTTAGGTAAAAACCTTAAAATATTAATCAATTTACATCACACACACTCATGGAAGGAACAATCAAAAACCTTACAGATAAAGGATTCGGATTTATTACCGTTGATGGAGAAGATAAAGATTTATTTTTTCACAGAAACGAACTTAAAGACGTAACCTACGAAGAGTTGAAGATAGGTGATAGAGTATCTTTCGAAAAGGCTGATTCTCTAAAAGGACCTAACGCAACTAACGTATCTAAGATATAAATCTAATTTAGAATCGAAGAATGAAACAAAGCCCATCTCGGGCTTTTTTCATAGGCAGGTAGATATATATTTGATACAGTAAATTTATGAAATATGATGTAGCAGTAATTGGAGGTGGTCCTGCTGGGATGATCGCAGCAGGCAGAGCAAGCGAGATGGGATCTAGCGTTATTCTGATTGAAAGAAATAATTCTTTGGGTAAAAAACTTTTAATTACTGGAAAGGGAAGATGTAATATTACTCAATCTAAATTTGAAGGCAAGGAGTTAGCTGATAAGTTTGGTAGAGAAGGTAGATTTTTGTTATATGGGTTTTCTATTTTTGGTCCCAAACAAGTTATCAATTTTTTTGAGAATTTAAACTTGAAAACAAAAGAAGAAAGAGGCGGAAGAATTTTTCCTAAAAGTGATAGATCCTCAGATGTTTTACAAGTTTTAAGGGGTTATATGATTAGAAATGGAGTAAAGATTTTGATTGGGAGATCGATAAAAAAAATTATAAAAAAGAATAATAAAATAGAAAATGTTGTTTTAGAGAATGGGGAAGAAATTGTTGCTGATAAATATATTATTGCAACTGGGGGAAAGTCCTATCCAGTTCTTGGGTCTAGTGGGAATGGGTTTAAATGGGCAGAAAGTTTAGGACATACAATTGTAGAATTAAATCCAGCGTTAACTCCAATAAAAATAAAAGAAAAATGGGTGAAACTTGTACAAGGATTGGGTTTAAAAAATGTTTCTATAACTGTTTATCAAAATAATAAGAAACAAGATAGTAGGTTTGGAGAATTACTTTTTTCTCATTTTGGAATAACTGGCCCAATTGTTTTAGATATTAGTAAAAAAGTTGGAGAACTTCTAAAGTTAGTGCCCACTAATGGAGAAGTTAAATTAGTCATAGATTTAAAACCAGCTTTAGATTTTGAAAAATTAGACAATAGATTACAGAGAGATTTCTTAAAGTTTAAAAAGAAATTATTTAAAAATTCTTTGAATGATTTACTTCCTCAAAAACTTATAGATATTATTGTAAAATTGTCCGGTATTGATGAAGATAAGGTAGTCAATGAAATTACAAGAATTGAGCGTCATAAATTAGTAAAATTGTTTAAGGAATTAGAATTAACGCCCGTGGACTTATTAGGGTTTGATAAAGCAATAATTACTTCTGGGGGAGTTTCTTTAAAGGAAGTAGATGGTAAGACAATGAAATCTAAAATAATTGATAATTTATATTTTGCAGGGGAGATACTTAATTTAGATGGCCCTACAGGAGGATATAACTTACAAGTTTGTTGGAGTACTGGATATGTGGCAGGAAATTCAGTTTCAGAAAAGAATTTGAAAGAAAAAACTGTTTAATTGAATTTCTGGGTTGTAAATCTTAGTCTGTCATTTTAGAGAGTTTTTTGCTAAAGTAGTAATATAAAAGAGATAATAAATTTACAGGAATAAATTGATTATCAGAAAGACGCTATAGTTAGCAAGAAATTGATTAAAAAATCATCAGGCACAGTAATAATATTTTCTTTTGATACTAATCTAGGGTTAAGTGAGCATAAAGCTCCATTTGATGCATTAGTTTATATCATAGAAGGTAAGGCAGATATTGTTATCTCAGGAGAAACACATAGTGTTGGAAAGGGAGAAATGATAATTATGCCTGCAAATGAGTCTCATTCTTTAAAAGTAAAAGAAAGATTTAAGATGCTTTTGACAATGATAAAGGATTAAATTTAAAAATTAACTAAACAAAAGGTCAGTTACTAAGATAAACATAAAAGTATGGGAAAAGGATGGGCAAACGAAAAAAGAGCTGAGAGAAAGCTTAAAAAGAGGGGAATTGTAAGAAAGAAAAAGAAAAAATAAGATTAAAGTTTGATTTTAAATAAAAACACTTATTTATTGGTGTTTTTTTATTACTTTGATAGTGGTTGTTTTTAGTTTTTGATAGGTGGTAGAATGAAAATAGAAAGGTCGTATATTCATTAGTTTACTATATATATGTTATCTCAAATACCAATAGATCTTCAGAAGGTTAAAAAAGAAGATTTGAACAAAGAAATTTTAAGAGTAGGGATGATTGCTGAATTAGACGCTATTAGTTTATATGAGCAGTTGGCTTCTATTACGGATAATGAAAAAATCAGAGCTGTTCTCTTAGATATAGTTAAAGAAGAAAAAACTCACGTAGGAGAATTTGAAACCTTACTATTTAAAGAAGATCCAGAACAAGCTCAAGAATCAGAAGCAGGGAAAAAAGAAGTAGAAGAATTAAATTAAATTTTGTGAGAATAAAAGAAAGTAAAAACTTAACATTTGATAAGTTTCCTTTCATGGTTGGACATCCAGAAGGATTTGATCATTTAGATTCAGAAACATGCGTGCTTCAAAGGTCCGAAAGAATAGATGATAAAATAATATTTTATTTTAAGAATGGAACCCAGGCTTCCATTAAAGCTATAAACATTGAAGGTGGGAGAGAGATAGATTTAATAGAAAGAAAGATAATAGATTTAATAGAAAAAAATTATCAGGAAATTTTAAATACTGAGATTTAAACAATTATTTTAATCGGTCTTTTTTTGGACGGATTTTTGATTTTTTAGATGTTTTTTGATAAGCTTAGAGACGTTAATAACTATATGAAAAAAACACTTTTTATTTTTATTGTTTCAATATTTCTATTAAGCGGGTTTTATTCTGTTTCTGCCCAAAATGAGGTGGAGATAGATTTTTTTTATAGTGATGCTTGTCCTTATTGCGTTAAAGAAAAAGTTTTTCTTACCGGGCTAGATGAAGAGCATCTTCAATTACAAATAAATTATTATGAGGTAATGTCTAATCCTGAGAACATAGATCTTTTAAAGGAATTTTATAAAGAATATAATGTTCCAGAAAGAGATTGGGGTCAAATTCCAGTAATTTTTACTCCCGATAAATATTTTATTGGATTTAATAGTCAAATAGAAAAAGAAATAGAAAGTTGTTTAGTCGAATGTATCAGTGGGGAAGTAACGGAAACAGAAGAGACTTTAGATATTCCATTCTTTGGAACAGTAGATATTTCTAAAATGTCTTTACCGGTTTTAACTATAGTAATAGGAGCAATGGATGGATTTAATCCTTGTGCTATGTGGGTATTAATATTTCTTTTAACTTTATTAATAAGTACTCATTCTAGAAAAAGAATGTGGTTGGTTGGAGGAACATTTGTTTTAGTTTCTGGAATAATTTATTTTCTTATTCTATCTGCTTGGTTAAATCTATTCTTAGCTATTTCTTATGTTAATATTACTAGAATAATTATTGGAGTTTTAGCTATTGGAATAGGGGGCTGGCAGTTAAAGAATTTTATTAAAAATAGGCCTGGAGTTTGTCCGGTAACAGACGGAGAGGGTGTTCAAGATAAGATAAAAATTAAACTTAAGAATCAAGTAGAAAAGATCGCTCTTTCCCCGTTTACTTTCGCTATTTTAGGAGGAACAATTTTATTGGCTGGAGCAGTAAATCTTGTTGAGTTTTTCTGTTCTGCTGGATTACCCGCAATTTATACTAGAATATTAGCTCTAAGTGACTTAAGTGGTATCTCTTATTATTCATATCTATTGTTATATACTTTTATATTTATGTTGGATGATATAATTATCCTTTCTTTAGCAGTAATAACCCTTAGTAGGTTTGGATTTACAGAGAAATATAATTATTGGTCTTCTCTAGTGGGCGGAATATTAATTATAGTTTTAGGATTAATTCTTATTTTAAAACCTAGCTTATTAATGTTTACCTAAGATGAAGTCAAATAACAAAATAATTGAATTTCAGACCAAAGAAGAACTAGAATTTATTGATTTAACGGATAAAATAAAGAAATTTGTTAAAGAAAGTCAGATAAAAGAGGGTTTAATCAATATTCAGAGCTTACATACTTCAGCTGCTCTAATTGTTAATGAAAATGAACCTCTTTTAATGGAAGATTTCAAGGATAATTTAAGAAAAACTTCTTCGAAAGAAGGAAATTACAGACATGATGATTTAGAAAAGAGAACAGTAAATCTTTGCGTTGATGAATGTATCAATGGACATTCTCATTGTAGGGCTATACATTTATTGGTTTCTGCTACGTTAAATGTTATAAATGGAGAATTGCAGTTAGGTCAGTGGCAAAGGATATTTTTTGTAGAGTTAGATAGTAGTAGAAAAAGAAAACTTCAAATTCAAATCATCGGAGAGTGATGAAATAAATTTTATCTTTCTCCTCGCCTTATTATTATAAGACTCGGTGAACAAAAATTATTATTAATTACTGAGTCCGTTGGAACGGACGAGGTGAAAATGAATCTTTAGATTCATCGACTGCAAAAATATATTATGTATACAGTTAACAAAGACAAGTGCATTGGTTGTGGAGTTTGCGAAGCTAATTGTCCAAAAGGGGCAAAGCTTAACGAAAACGGAAAAGCTGAAATAATAAATCAAGATAAAGTTAAAGAATGTGGCGGAAAGGATCTTTGTCCCTACGACGCAATTGAAGAAAACTAATGATAGAAATTACAGATCAAAATTTTGATTTAGAAATTAAAAAATTTGAAAAACCAGTCTTAGTTGATTTTTTTGCAGACTGGTGTGCGCCTTGTACTATCTTGGCTCCAATATTAGATAGTGTTGTAAAAAAAGCTGGAGACAAAATAGAATTTTTAAAAGTTAATTTAGATAATATTCCATTAGCTGCTCAAAAACTTGGAATAGATAGAATTCCAACTGTTGTCCTTTTTAAAAATGGAAATCCTATTTCAGGCTTTATTGGTGTGCAGCAGGAAGAAATGATTAATAGTTGGTTTGAAAAAGCTTTAAGTGGAGGAGGAAATGAAACGATAGAGCAAATGATAGAACGGTATGAAAATTATGCTAAAGAAAATGGATTTAAATTAAATCCAGACAAAAAAATAGTTGAAAGTTTAATGAGGGGACTTTTAAAAAATGAAAAGAAGCACGGTAAAAAATATTGTCCTTGTAGAAGAGTGGTTGGGAAACCAGAAGAAGATGATTTTAAAATTTGTCCTTGCCATTGGCATAAAGAAGAAATTAAAAAGGACGGACATTGTCTTTGTTTGTTGTTTGTAGAATAGAGGCTGTGGAAAACCCCCATTTTTAGGTTTACTTAGCTAGATTTGACCCTAAGAAAACAAAGGAGTAAAATATAAGAATCTTTAAATAAAAGTCTTTTATTATCTCTTAACTAAACGAGATTTTTTTATCCCTATGTTAGAAAATAAAACAAAAAAAATAAAAAAGAGAGACGGATCAATAGTAGATTTTGATCAAACTAAAATTACAGACGCAATCCATAAAGCAATTATTGCCACAGGTCAGGGAAACGGAGAAGTCTCTAAAAAAGTTTCTGACAAAGTAGTTTCAATATTAAATAGAAGATTTAAAGACGGAGAAATTCCTCAAGTTGAACAAATTCAAGATATTATTGAAGAGGTTTTAATTTTAGAAGATCTCGTTGATACTGCAAAAGCATATATTCTTTACAGAGAACAAAGAAGAAAGATTAGAGAAACATCAGTAACCCTAGATGACTCTGTAGAAATGGTGGACAGGTACATAAAGGAATTAGATTGGCAGATAAAAGAAAATGCCAATATGTCCTACTCTCTACAAGGATTAAATTATTATGGTGTCTCAGCAATTACAAAACAATATTGGTTAAATAAAGTTTATCCAAAAGAAATTAGAGATGCTTTAAACTCTGGAGATTTTCATATTCATGATCTTGATAATCTTTCAACTTATTGTTGTGGTTGGGATTTGTATGATTTAATATTGCGAGGATTTGGTGGAGTAGCTGGAAAAATAGAATCATCTCCACCAAAACATTTTAGAACTGCCCTAGGACAATTAGTAAATTTTTTTTATACACTACAGGGAGAATCTGCAGGAGCCCAAGCTGTTTCTTCTTTTGATACTTTATTAGCTCCTTTTGTTAGATATGATAATTTGGATTACAAAAGAGTTAAGCAAGGTCTTCAAGAATTTTTGTTTAATATGGCTATACCTACAAGGGTAGGATTTCAATGTCTTTCAGAGGATACGGAAATTTTGACTCCCGTTGGATGGAAATCGCATAACGAAGTGAAAGAAAAAGATTCTATTTATACTTTTAATATTAAGAATGGAGAATTGGAAGAAAAAATAGTGGATAATGTTTTTGCAAGAGAATATAAGGGGAAAATGTATAATCTTCGCAATAGGAGTCAGAATCAGCTTATTTCTCCGCAACATCGTGTTGTGAGACAAATTTTCAACGCTGACAAATATATATTGGAACCGATAGAAAATGTTTTAAAGTTAAAATCACCAATTTCCATTCCTGTTGTCTGTGAGAACATAAATCCTGATGTTGAAATAAGTGATGACCAGTTAAAATTAATGGCTTGGACATTGTCTGAGGGGACAATAGAAAAAGACGGCAGTCGCAGAGTAAGTATTTATCAGTCTTTGGCGGCTAATCAGGAAAACTACAACGAAATAGTTGGCTTATTAGACAATTTTAACTTTGAATATAGCTCAAGACTACAGACAGGTTTGGGTACATGTAATGCTCTTAGGCTTTCTCCTACTTCAAGCAAGGTTTTACATCAATGGTTTGGAGAAACAAAAAAGGTTTTTCCTCAATCATTTTTCATGTTAAGTAAGAGGCAGGCAAGATTATTCTTAGATACCTATATTAAAGGAGATGGCTGGGAAGAAAAATATAGGAGAAGAATTACGGTTACGGATGAAGAATTTTTAAAAGCCCTAGAGGCAATAGTTGTTTTGGCAGGATATAATTTTTCTGTCAAAGAGAGAAAGCCACAAGGTATTTCCAAAAAGATTCAATATATTATAACCCTGACTGAGGCTAAACACGATTACATTCAGGAGATTAAGGAGGTTGACTACCATGGGATTATTTGGAGTGTCCACACAGAAAACGAAACCGTTATCGCTAAAAGAAAGGGACAAGTTTTTGTTACGGGAAATACGCCATTTACTAATATAACTTTAGACATTAAAGCTCCTTCAACATTAGCTAAGCAGCCAGTTATTATCGGAGGAAAACCACAGGATGAAACTTATGGTGATTTTCAAGAAGAGATGAATATGATTAATCAGGCTTTCTATGAAGGGTTAATGGAAGGAGATGCTAAGGGTAGACCATTTACCTTTCCTATTCCTACTGTGAACATTGGTAAGGACTTTGATTGGGATAGTAAGGTCTTAGAGCCTTTATGGGAAGCAACAGCCAAATATGGCGTTAATTACTTCTCAAACTTCATAAATTCAGGCATGGATGTAGAGGATGCAAGATCAATGTGTTGTCGTTTAAGGTTAGATAATAGAGAACTTTTGAGGAGGGGAGGAGGTTTATTTGGAAGTCAGCCTTTAACGGGTTCAGTGGGCGTAGTAACTATTAATTTACCTAGAATAGGATATCTTTCTAAGACCAAAAAGGACTTTATCAATAGGTTAGAAAAAATAATGGATTTAGCTAAAGAAAGTTTGGAAATTAAAAGAAAGGCTTTAGATAACTTTATGGAGAAGGGTCTCTACCCGTACTCTAAGCATTATCTAGCCGGTGTTAAAAAGATGAGAGGAAGCTATTGGGGTAATCATTTCTCAACTATTGGATTATTGGGTATGAATGAAGCTCTTTTAAATTTTCTTGAAGAAGATACAGGATCTGTTAAAGGTAAAAAGTTTACCATGGAAATATTAGATTTCATGAGAGATAAATTAGTAGAGTATCAAAAAGAAACAGGGAACTTATACAATTTAGAAGCAACTCCAGCAGAAGGAGCATCATATCGTTTAGCTCTTAAAGATAAAGAAAAATATGCTGACATTGTTACTGCCGGATCTAAAGAGGTTCCTTTTTATACTAACTCTACTCAATTACCAGTAAATTATACTGATGATGTATTCGAAGCTTTAAAACTTCAAGATGAAATACAGGGTAAGTATACGGGGGGAACAGTTTTGCATGTATTTTTGGGAGAAAGAATATCTGATCCAGCAGCTGCCAAAGCTTTAGTAAAAAAAGCTTTTGAAAAGTTTAGTCTTCCTTACCTGACTTTAACTCCTACTTTTTCAATATGTCCTGTCCATGGGTATATCTCAGGAGAACATTTTGAATGTCCTCAGTGTACTATCAAACAACCATGTGAGGTTTATTCTAGAATAGTTGGTTATTTGAGACCTGTTCAACAATGGAACAATGGAAAAAAAGAAGAATATAATAAAAGAAAAGTATTTAAACTTTCTAAGGCTGTTCCCGTAAAATGATAAAAATAGGTGGTATTCAAAAAACTACTCTTATAGATTATCCTGGTCGCGTAGCTAGCACTGTTTTTCTCTCTGGGTGTAATTTTCGTTGTCCTTTTTGTTATTCTTCAGAATTGGTATTACCGGAGAAGATAAAAGATCATCCTCAATTTTCAGAGGATTATTTTTTTGATTTTTTGAAAGAAAGAGTTGGATTATTAGAGGGAGTAGTGGTTTGTGGGGGAGAGCCTACTATAAATAAAGATTTACCAGAGTTTATAAAGAAGATAAAAGACATGGGGTTTCTGGTTAAATTAGATACTAATGGATCAAATCCTGACATGTTAGAATATCTTATAAAGGAAGGATTATTAGACTATGTAGCTATGGATATTAAGAATTCTAAGGAAAAATACGTTCAAACAGTGAAAGGAGAAGTCGATTTAAAGAGTATTGATAGGAGTGTTAATCTTTTGAAGGAAGGAAAGGTAGATTATGAGTTCAGAACAACTATTGTTCCTGGTGTTCATGATAAAAAAGATATTTTAAGTATTGCTAAATGGATTTCTCCTGCTAAAAGATATTTTTTACAGAACTTTAAGGCAGAAAAAACAATAGATAGTAGCTTTGAAAACGTAAAACCTTATTTAAACTCATTCATTTCAGAGATTAGAGAAGAAATAGCGCCTTATTTTAGGGAGTGTTATTTTAGAGATTAATTTTTAAAGGGGCTTGACTTACATTTGTGCTTAAATTAAGCTTAACTAAGTTATGAAAGGTCGTTTTAATATAATATTTAAATATTATGGAAGCTTATTGTGTAAAATGCAAAGCTAAAAGAGAAATTACAGACCCTAAGGAAGTTGAAATGAAAGGAAAAGGTGGTGCCAAGAGAAGAGCTATGACAGGTACTTGCCCAAAATGTTCAACAAAGATGTTTAGAATCATGGGAAACAAATAAAGATTTCCGGAAATCTTTAAAGACCGCTCTTAATAGGGGCGGTTTTTGATTAAAGATTATTTCAGTTATAATTAGGTAATGAAGAATAAAAAAATTACTCTTTCAATTTTAAGTTTTCTTATTGTTCTTACTATTATTTTCGGATTAATATTTTTTAATTTAAAGAATGATAATTATCTAGAGTTAACTTTTTTTGATGTAGGACAAGGGGATAGTACTTTTATAGAAACATCTCATGGTTATCAGATTTTAATAGACGGAGGACCAGACTCTTCTGTTTTAGAAAAACTTGAAAAAGAAATGTTTTCACTTGATAGGACAATCGATTTAATTATTTTGTCCCATCCAGAGCATGATCACATAGCAGGATTAATAGAAGTTTTAAAAAGGTATGAGGTAGGACATATATTGTGGAATGGAGTAGATAGAGATTCTAGTGAGTTAGTAGAATGGAATAATTTATTAGAAGAAAAAGGAACCAAAGTTTTTATTGCCAAAGGAGATTTTAAAATATATTTTGGTGAATCAGAATTTTTAAAAGTTATATATCCTTTTAAATCTTTAGAAGGGGAACTAGTTGAAGGAGCTAATGAAACTTCTATTGTTTTTAAATTAGTTTTTGGGGAAACTTCTTTTTTATTCACAGGAGATATATCTAAAGAGGTAGAAAAAGATATTTTAGACAAAGAGATAGATGTTGATGCAGATGTCTTAAAAATAGCTCATCATGGGAGTAAATATTCTACCTCAGAAGAATTTTTAATATCTGCCTCGCCTAATTCTGTTGTTATTTTTTCGGGGAGAGATAACTCCTATGGTCATCCACACCCCGAAGTTTTGGAACTTTTAAATAAATATGGTATAAATATTTTCAGAACAGATTTAAATGGCGACATTAAATTAATATCAGATAAAAATAAAGTATATGGATTTTCCAATATTTAAAACAAAAATAGAGGGGAAAAATGAGAAATTTAATTTAAACGATCCTAAGGAAAGGGAAGCTTATTTTAATTATAAGGCTGGAGATGAGATAAAAAAGCTTAGAAATTACTTGGGTAAAGGCAATAGTTTTATCGCTTATTTGGTCGGGAAAAAGAGTTCGGGAAAGGGGACTTATTCTAAGATGTTTGCTGAGATAGTGGCTCCAGGCAAAATAGAACATTTTTCCGTTGGAGATATGATAAGGTCTATAGATGCAGAACTTAAAGATAAGAAAAAGAAGAAAGAATTAGTAGAATTTTTAGAGAAGAATTATAGAGGATGGATTTCTGTTAAAGAGTTAATAAAACTTTTAGAAAAGAGAAGCACTAAAGTTTTATTACCCACAGAATTGCTTCTTACTCTAGTTAAAAGAGAAATACAAAAGAGACCCAAGAGAACTATTTTTATAGATGGATTTCCCAGGGACTTAGATCAAATTAATTTCTCTTTATTCTTTAGAGATTTGATAGATTATAGAACGGATCCTGATTTATTCATTTTAATAAGTGTTCCTACAAACGTTATAGATGAAAGAATAAAATCAAGAAGAGTATGTCCTAGTTGTCAGACTTCTAGAAATTTAAGATTGTTACCTACTTCTAAGGTAGGATATGAAGAAAAGAAAAAAGAATTCTTTTTATTGTGCGACAACCCAGGGTGTAAAGAAATCAAACTATCTCCAAAAGAGGGGGATGAGTTTGGCATAGGACCAATTAGAGAAAGATTAGAGAAGGATGATATGTTAGTGAGGGAAGCTGCTTCTCTGCATGGAATTCCAAAGATATTCTTAAGGAATGCAATTCCTAAAACAAAAGTTAAAGCTACTACTGATGATTATGAAATAACTCCAGAATATTATTATGTGTGGAATGAAAAAACAAAGAAAGCAGAAGTAAAAGAAAAACCTTGGTTGGTTTTAGATGATGAAGGAAAACAATCTTATAGTTTACTTCCTCCTCCTGTAGTACTTTCAATGATAAAGCAGATGGTAAAAGTTTTAGGACTTTAATTTGATTTGACACACTTTTAAGCTCAGAGGTATAATTAGTGCAGGCTCCGATTACTCTAGATAAATCTGGTACAAAATTTGGAAACGGGAATTGGATATGATTCTTGCCCCGTGGGGCGAGACCTAGATTCCCACTTAATTTATTTTCCGATAATTTACCTAGATAATTGGAGTCTATAAAAAACCTCCCTTAGTGGGAGATTTTTTGTTTTATTGACAATTAGGAAAATATTATTATAATGTAAGTATAAATAAATAGGAGGAAGATCTTTGAATAAAAAAATGATGGTTGTTGGATTAGTTGAGAGGGTAGAACATCTGCCCAGCAGAGAAATCTCTTGTGAAAATATGGAAGATGTTGGGAATGAATTATTAAAATTAAAGGCTCTGGGATATTCTGCTGCTCAGGTTAGATATTACATTGATACTTCATTCTATATTGCGATGAGGGGAGAAGAGGCCATGATCATAAGTGGAGACATGTCTGGCTCTGTATCTCCTAATGGGTATCAAAAAGAAGACAAGCTGAGGCTTATCGTTAGTGATCTTGGAGCTCCTTATCTTTATCTTGGAGGATTAGACAAGGTCACAAGTGATTTGGTATACAATGGGGGTTGCTGGATTTATGAGGGTAATCCAGCCACAGTTAAACTTTTTTTCTTATTAAAAAAGAAATATCTTCCTGTTTCACGGAAGATCCCAGAGATAATTAAAAATAGTGAGCGACGCGTATGTGTCGCTATGGAACAGACGCTTCAGTCTGCTCTGTAAAAAATCAGTCCTTTATTGCACAAAGAGCAGCTTCTATTAGCTGCTCTATTTTTTTAATGTATTGTCTTCTGGTTTTTATTTTTTTCTGTCCTTTGTCATGGCCTTAATACATTTAGTACAGGCTTTAACTCTTTTTCCAGAAGGTAAAGTAACCCATTGTAGATTGGGTTGTTTCCTTGTCGTGGTTGTAGGATTATATTTTCCTCTAAGCTTTACAAGCTTTCCAACCATTCTTGATGTCTTTTCACAAATTGTACAAATTCTTGCCATAACTTTATATATATTAATGTTTCATATATATAATATACATTTTTTAAAATTAATCAAGGTGTGTTAAGATAATACTATGTTAATTACTATATTTACACTTATCGTTTTATTATTTTCAATTGTAATTCATGAGATAACTCATGGCTCTGTTGCTTTGTCGCAAGGAGATCCTACGGCAAAGTATGCGGGTAGATTAACATTGAATCCATTGAAACACATCGATTTATTTGGCACAATTATTCTTCCTCTTTTAATTGTTTTTACATATATGGGTTTAGGGGTTATGGGACCAGTTATTGGATGGGCAAAACCAGTTCCTGTAAATCCAAATAACTTTAGAGATAGAAGATGGGGAGAATTAAAAGTTTCTATTGCGGGTCCTGCTATTAATTTTTTAATAGCTATTATATTTGGATTGGCTTTAAGATTTTTTCAATTGCCAGAGATTATGATAGAGCTATTTAGTATAATATGTATATATAATTTTTTGTGGGGATTATTCAATTTATTACCTATTCCCCCTTTAGATGGTTCTCATATCTTGTTTTCATTTTTACCTTTTGGGTTTACTAAGTTAAAGCTTCAGCTTCAGCAGTATGGATTCTTCATTATAATTATTTTTGTGTTTTTATTAGGTGGATTAAGGGTTTTATTTGGTTTAGCTTATTTCTTTTTCTCTTTGGTCACTGGAATTTAATTGACCTCTTAATATGTATATGTTATAGTAATCGTTGAGCATTCTGCTCTTATTTAATTTATGCCAACAATAAGCCAACTCGTAAAAAAGGGAAGAAAAAAATCAACAAAGAAGGATAAATCTCCAGCTTTGTCTTTTGGTTTTAATATTTTAAAAAATAGACCTAAGAATTTCGCTTCACCTTTGAAAAGGGGAGTTTGTCAGAAAGTTTTTACAATTACTCCTAAAAAACCTAATTCAGCTTTGAGAAAAGTTTGTAGAGTTCGTTTGACTAATGGAATGGAAGTTACAGCTTACATCCCAGGAGAAGGACATAATCTACAAGAGCATTCAGTGGTTGTGATTAGGGGTGGAAGAGTTAAAGACTTACCAGGAGTTAGATATCATGTTGTTAGAGGATTGTTAGATTCAAGTGGAGTAGAAGGAAGAAGACAAAGAAGATCAAAATATGGAGCTAAAAGAGTTGCAGCTCCAGCTAAAACAGTAGCTCCAGTAGTAGCTAAATAATTATGGCCAGAGGAAAAACATCTACAAGAATAATAATGCCAGACCCTGTTTATAACAACTTGCTTGTCGCTAAGTTTATAAATAAGATAATGGAAAGAGGTAAAAAATCAGTAGCTAGAAAGATAGTCTACGATGCTTTTAATATTATAAAAGAAAAAACTAAAAAAGATCCTTTAGAAGTTTTTGAAACATGTTTAGAAAATGCATCTCCAGTTTTAGAAGTAAAAGCGAAGAGAGTTGGAGGGGCAACTTATCAAGTTCCTAGAGAAGTAACAGGAAATAGAAGAATTGCTTTAGCTATGAGATGGATTATTTCAGCTGCTAAAAATAAGAAAGGAAAGCCAATGAGAGAGAAGTTGGCTGAAGAATTAATTTCAACACTTAATAATGAAGGTTCTGCCATTAAGAAGAAAGAAGACATGCACAGAATGGCAGAAGCTAATAGAGCCTTTGCTCATTTTGCCTGGTAAAATATTGAACTATGCCTAGAAATTATCCCATAAACAGAATTAGAGATATTGGTATTATTGCTCATATCGACGCAGGAAAGACTACGGTTTCAGAACGTGTTCTTTTTTACACAGGAATCTCTCATAAAATAGGGGAAGTTCATGATGGACAAGCTATTATGGATTGGATGGAACAAGAAAGAGAAAGAGGTATTACTATTACTTCTGCTGCTACAACTTGCTTCTGGACTCCTACCTATGCTGAAAAGGCAAAGGAGAACGAATATAGAATAAATATTATAGATACTCCCGGTCACATTGATTTCACCGTGGAGGTTCAACGCTCCCTCAGAGTATTAGATGGAGCTGTTGTTGTTTTTGATGGAGTAGCTGGAGTAGAACCTCAATCAGAAACAGTTTGGCATCAAGCAGATAAATATAATGTTCCTAGAATATGTTTTGTAAATAAGTTAGACAGGACAGGAGCTGACTTTGAAAAAAGTTTAGATTCAATCTGGCAGAAGCTTACTCCTAATGCAGTTGCTCTACAACTTCCAATAGGGCTTGAAGATAAACTAGTTGGAGTAGTAGATCTTATAAAAATGAAAGCTGTTAAGTTTGAAGGGGATCATGGACAGATATTAAAAGAAGAAGATATCCCAGCTGAGATGATGGATAAAGTAAAAGAGTGGAGAGAGAAGCTATTAGAAAAGGTAGTCGGAGAAGACGAAGTTTTAATGGAAAAATATTTAGCTGGCAAAGAAATTCCTTCGGATGATTTAAAGAAAGTTTTAAGAAAGGCTACTATTGATGGTAAATTAATTCCTGTCTTTTGTGGTTCTGCTTTGAAAAATAAAGGAGTTCAACAAATGTTGGATGCAGTTATAGATTATTTACCTGCTCCTTCAGATCTTCCCGCTGTTGAAGGAAAAGATCCAAGAACAGGAGAAGTTACAACTAGAGAGTTTAAAGATGAAGAAAAGTTTTCTGCTTTAGCTTTTAAAGTGGCTACTGATCCCTATGTAGGCACTCTTACTTATTTCAGAGTATATTCTGGAACTTTGAAAAAAGGATCTTATGTTTTAAATACAACTACTGGAGAGAAAGAAAGAATTGGTAGAATGTTAAGAATGCATGCAGCAGAAAGAGAAGAAGTAGAAGAAGTATTCACTGGAGATATTGCAGCTACCGTAGGTTTAAAGAATACATCTACTGGTCATACTTTGTGTGATGAAACTTCACCTATAATTTTAGAAGAAATAGTATTTCCTGAACCTGTTATCTCAATTAGGATTGAACCTAAGACTAAGGCAGATCAAGAAAAGATGGGAATGGCATTGAGAAGACTTATGGATGAAGATCCTACTTTTAGAGTTAAGGGAGATATTGAAACAGGGGAAACTCTTATTTCTGGAATGGGAGAATTACATTTAGATATTATTGCAGATAGAATGAGAAGAGAGTTTGGTGTAGAAGCTAACGTTGGAAAACCACAAGTAGCTTATAAAGAAACTATTAAAGGAACAGCAGAAGGAGAAGAGAAATATGTAAAACAATCTGGAGGTCGTGGTCAATATGGTCATGTTGTATTAACAGTTTTCCCTAGAGAAAGGGGAGAAGAATTCTTGTTTACAAGTGAAATTAAGGGAGGTTCTATTCCTTCAGAATACATTCCTGCTATTGAAAAAGGAGTTAAAGAAGCAATGGATAAGGGAGTAACAGCAGGTTATCCTTTAATAGATATAGGTGTTACTTTAACTGATGGATCTTATCATGATGTTGATTCATCTGAAATTGCTTTTAAAATAGCAGGTTCTATGGCTTTTCAAACAGCAGTTCGTAAAGCTAAACCTATCATATTAGAACCTATTATGAAATTAGAAGTTGTAATCCCTGAAGAATTCTTTGGAGATGTTATTGGGGATTTATCTTCTAGAAGAGGGAAGATAGAAGAAACTTCAGATAGATTGCAGTTAAAGGTTATATCTGCTAAGATTCCTTTATCAGAAATGTTTGGGTATGCTACTTCTGTTAGAAGTCTAACTGAAGGAAGAGGAAACTTCACCATGGAGTTTGATAATTATGAAGAAGTTCCAGGCAACATAGCTCAGGAGATTATCGATGGGCGAAGGAGATAAAATATTGACATTTTTTTAAAAATGAATATAATAGTATTACATGTAGTTTTATTAAAAAATTAACAGGTCAAAAAATAATTAATAAATAATAAATCAAAAGTATGGCAGAAAAAGAAAAATTTGAAAGAGGAAAGCCCCATGTCAACATTGGTTCAATCGGCCACGTTGATCACGGAAAAACTACCTTAACTGCAGCTGTTTTAAAAGCCCAGTCTTTAGCTGGATTTAAATCTTCTGCAAAATCAATCGATCAGATTGATTCAGCTCCAGAAGAGAAACAAAGAGGGGTAACCATCAATGTTTGTCACGTTGAGTTTGAATCAGAAAAAAGACATTATGCTTGGATAGATTGTCCAGGACATGCAGATTACATTAAGAATATGATCACTGGAGCCGCTCAAATGGATGGTGCTGTTTTAGTAGTATCAGCTGCTGATGGACCTATGCCACAAACCAGAGAACATATTCTTTTGGCTAAGCAGGTAGGATTACCATCTATGGTTGTATTCTTAAACAAATGCGATGCAGTAGATGATCCTGAAATGATCTCATTAGTAGAGTCAGAAATCAGGGAATTACTTAAAAAGTATGGTTACCCTGGAGACGAGACTCCTATTATTAGAGGTTCTGCTTTGAAAGCTGTAGAAGCTACTTCAAAGGATGACGAAGTTTTAAAACCTATTTATGAATTAATAAAAGCTTGTGATGATTTTATTCCAGAACCAATAAGAGATATTGATAAACCTTTCTTGATGGCTGTTGAAGATGTTTTTTCTATCGAAGGTAGAGGAACAGTAGCAACTGGTAGAATTGAAAGAGGTGTTGTACATCCCAATGATGAAGTAGAGTTAGTTGGTATAAAACCTACTGCTAAAACAATTGCTGTTTCAGTAGAAATGTTCAACAAAATGTTGGATGAAGGAATGGCAGGAGATAACGTTGGAATATTACTTCGTGGAACTAAGAAAGAGGATGTAGAAAGAGGACAAGTATTGGCCAAAGCTGGATCAATTACTCCTCATACTGAATTTGATAGTGAAGTATATGTCTTAACAAAATAAGAAGGTGGAAGACATACTCCATTATTAAAGTTGTATAAACCTAAGTTCTACTTTAAAAATACAGATGTAAATGGAGATGTAATATTACCAGAAGGAACAGAAATGGTAATGCCAGGAGATACAATTTCAGGTTTAAAGATTAAATTAATAACTCCAATAGCTATGGAAGAAAAGCAAAAATTCGCTATCAGAGAAGGTGGTAGAACAGTAGCTTCAGGAGTAGTAACAAAGATTACCGTATAATCTATTCAACAAAATAATGGTTGTCAAAAAATCAGTTCCAATTACAGAGGAAACAAAGTCTAAGATCAGGATCAAGTTAAAGGCTTATGACCATAAGGTTATCGATAGTTCTGCAAAACAGATTATTGATGTAGTTTTACGTTATGGGGCTGAAGTATCGGGACCTGTCCCTTTACCAACCGAAACCAAGAAGTATACGGTTAATCGTTCTTCTTTCGTCCATAAGGACGCTAGAGAACAGTTCGAGATGAGGGTTCATAAGAGAATAATAGATATCTTAAATCCTAATCAGAAAGTAATAGACAGTCTATCGAGTTTGAACTTACCAGCTGGTGTAGATATCGAACTTAAAATGTAATTAGAAGACTCCGTCCGAAAGAGCGGAGTTTTTTGTAGGTTTGAATCTTAGCCTCCAGCTATCATATGCTAAGTCAAGTGACTGAGGTGTAAATCGCCTAATGGGTGGTTTTTTGGTAGAATAAGGTAAGAATTAAACGAAGTTTATAAAATTCCGTCGGGTTCCGCAATAAAAATAAATTTTTATTTTAATTCAATCTTAAAAATTATGATTACTATTAAAAATGAAGGTATAATTTTAAAAAAAACAAACTTGGAATTCGAAAATAAGGGTGTTTTAAATCCTGCCTGTATCCAGGCGAATGGCATTACCCATATGTTTTATCGGGCAATCAGCCACAATAATATTTCTTCTATAGGCTACTGCCAGCTGAAAGACAATAAAGTCATAAAAAGACTTAAAGAACCGGTTATTTTTCCCGAATATGATTACGAGAAAAATGGCGTAGAAGATCCCAGGATTACTCTTTTAGGGGGAATATACTACCTTTTCTACACTACCTACGATGGTCAAAACGCTCTTATTGCCTACGCTACAAGTAAAGATCTTGTCCATTTTAACAAACATGGACTTATCTCGCCAAAAATTTCTTATGATGAAGCGGAAGACATTTTTCGCAATTCAAAAGTTAGAGAAGATTATACTACGTTTGAAATGATTTATAAAAAAAGGGTTGGAAAAGATATTTTATTATTTGAAAAAGATGCTTCTCTTTTCCCTCAAAAATTCAAACATAAATTTGCTCTTCTCCACCGTATTCTGCCCGGAATCCAAATTATTTACTTTAATAATTTCTCTGAGCTTACCGAAGCCTACTGGCGTGATTATTTAAAAAATTTAAGTGATTTTATTGTACTCGATCCTCTTTTTCGATTTGAAAATCGCAATATTGGTGGCGGTTGTCCCCCTATCAAAACAAAAGACGGATGGCTTATTATCTATCACGCAGTGGAGAATACTCCTTTTGGAAAAAT
>JBDRIW010000027.1:0-13470 GCA_043815465.1 Candidatus Nealsoniibacteriota bacterium
TATGGCAATAGCTCTTACCTTTTAGTAATCAAGAAAAGAAAGTACTGTTGTTTGAACTTTTTGAGCAGCTTCTTTATGATTTCCACCAAGATGTAATGGTTCCGCATAGATTATTTTTACTTTTATTTTACCTATTAGTATAAAATCAATAAAAAACTTACTCCAGGAAAATTTCATGTCTTTTTCACCGTTAACCTCAATCTCGTAATAAAGTTTATCTGTTCCTTTAATGCATAGGGGGATTGTTTCCACCCCAGGTATTACGGCAAATCTACCACAAAGATTGGTAAATTTACGAAGAGGCTTTCCTTCTATCGAACTATAAATTTTTTCTTCTGGGGATCCCTTAAAATCTCTTCCAGGAGAACCCGCCATCATTAAGCTCTGATTGTCGTCTAGCAAGGCTTCCATTTCTCTTATCTGACTCTTAGCTGCAAATTTATTCCCATTTCTAACTATAGGAACAATAAAGGCAGTTTTCCTTAAAAAACTTAGAAATGAAAGACGCTTAACGTTATCGTCTGCCACTAACACAAAAGGAAGAAAATTGGTGCTCCAAAAAGGAACTCTTAAAGCAATTACAATAAATTGATCTATCCAGGATGGGTGATTAGTGACATACAACCTTTTGCCTTTTGTCCATGTGAATGCTCCTTTTCCAATAAAAATCTCTTCTATTCTTCCTGTTTTTCTGAGAATACTGAAAAAACTAAAAGAAACAAGTCCCACTAAAAGAAAAACCAAAACATATCGAGTTTTATTGAAAAATACTCTTATTCTTTTCATTCTTACCTCCCTATATTAATTTATTTTAAAGATCTAATCCTTGTGCCCCTACCAGGAATCGGACCCGGATCTAGAGCTTAGGAGTCTCTTGTTCTGTCCATTGAACTACAGGGGCGATTTAACGTAGTTCAAAAGTATATTATCAATTTTTTAGCTTGATTACAAGCCAGCTTATGATATAATTTTATAATATGAAAGAACAATCACCGGTCGTAAAAATAGCTAAGGATGCCTGTCCAGCTGTAATATCTATAATTATGTCTAAAGATCTTCCTAAAATAGAAGGTTTTTATCTTGTTCCTTTCCAAGGTAAAAATATAATGATGCCAAGGACAAGCGATAAAAAGAAAGAAAGAACAAAGGTAGGGGGTGGCTCTGGTTTCTTTGTTTCAAAGAATGGATATGTCGTCACTAGCTGTCATGTTGTAAGCGATGCGGAAGCAGATTATACTATTGTTTTTGAGCCAGAAAAAAAATTCAAAGCTAAAGTAATCTCAAGAAACCCAATACATGATATAGCTATTTTAAAAGTGGATGAAGGAGATATGCCATATCTAGAATTAGGAAATTCAGACGACATCCAGCTAGGAGAAAGTGTTATAACTATTGGTAACTCTCTCGGAGAGTTTAATGATACAGTTAGCACTGGTGTGGTTTCAGGCTTAAGTAGATTTATTACTGCCTTTGCTGGAATAGGACAAGAATCGGCTATGCTTAAAGGCCTTATTCAAACAGATGCTGCTATTAACCCAGGAAACAGCGGAGGACCATTGGTGGATATGGATGGAAAGGTAATAGGAGTTAATACAGCTGTAGTAATGGGAGCTCAAAACATAGGTTTTGCTATACCTATAAATTATGCAAAGGAAGATTTGGAAGAAATTAAAAAATATGGAAAAATAATAAGACCATTTTTAGGAGTAAAATATATACTTTTGAATAAAGAAATGGCAGAAAAAAATAAATTACCTGTTGAAGCTGGAGCATTGATAATGAGAGAAAACCTCGGAGAATCAGCGATAATAAAAGGAAGCTCTGCCGATAAAGCAAACCTAAAAGAGTTTGATATTATTACAGAATGTCAGGGTGAGATAATAACAGAAAAAAATCCCTTATCTCATATTTTACAAAAATTAAAAGTTGGAGAACAAATTGTTTTAAAAGTACTCAGAAATAAAAAAGAATTAAAAATAAAGTTAAAATTAGAAGAAAAAAAATAAAGTAGCGAAAAACAGCTTTGAGTTTAGCTGTTTTTATTTTGTGCCCCCGCGAGGAATCGAACCCCGATCTAGGCCTTAGAAGGGCCCTATTCTATCCGTTAAACTACAGGGGCGTAGTCCAATCTTAAAATTTTAACCTAGAAATCATCTTTGGTCAACTTTGTTTCCATCTTCGCTCGCCAAAGGCGAGCTCGCTAGTCAATTGCTGAACATTCGCAGAAGCGAAGCGAAAGAAGAAAATAAAATTCTCTTCTCCTTGTCAAAAGGGTGATGAATATTCTTTTCCGTCTATTTCATAAAGTTTCTGACTCCTTATTGCCCATTCATCTAAAACTTTTTGATAAGTAGTTTGATTAAATTCAAGAATTTCTTTTTTTGTTATTTCTAATTCATCTTCCGTCATTAAAGCGCATTGATAAAAAATAACTAATCCCAATATAACAGAAAGGAAAGAAAGGCCAAGAAAAGTAAAGAAATAATTCTCAGCTAAATTTCTGGGAAGTTTTTGCCAAAAAGATTTAATTTTTAATAATCTTATTTTTTTAAAAAATAACATATTATTTAGAAAATACCTTGATAGAAAAAGTTGTCTTGATGTTGCTATCTCCAGCTTCTTTAATGTTAATATTTATTATTTCTATTAAATAAAGGTCATTCTCTACCCTCTCTAAAAACTTAACTAAATTAGAAAAGTTTCCATTTGCTGTAGCTTGAAAAATTATATATGACCAAGGATTAAAATTATCAGTATAATTATTTGCAGAAGTTATTTCAAAATCTAAATTTGATTGTTGGGCTTCATTTTCTAAAAAATTAATAAATTCCACGGGAACCTCTAAATTAACTAACAAATCATCTTTTTTCTTTAAATCCCCTTCTAATCCTTTATAAACATTTTTAAACTGCTCTAATCCATCTATTTTTAATTGAAGTGTTATCAATTTATTCTCTTGCAAACTTAATTCTTTAGCACTACTTTGAATATCTTTAAACAATGGATAGATGACAAGGAAAAAAATCGAAATAAAAAATATTAAGAAAAAAGATATAGAAATATTATTTTTTTGTTTAGAACTCATTTAATTTTAAAATTAATATTGAAATTTACATCAATTGGCTTTACCCAATTTGAAGGAGGAAAATTTATTTCTTTAAAATTTTCTTCTTCCTCTAATTTTTCTTTAAAAATTAACAAAGTATCTCTATCGGGAGAAAATCCTGATATACTGAAACTTATTTCATTTAATTCTTTTCCAGCTCTAGAAATAGATAGATTAGTAAAATTAATTCCCTCTGGAACTATCAAAGATAATTGAATTAAGACATCTGCCGAACTAAATTGTTCTTTATAAAATTTATCAATCTGTAAAAAAGAATTATTAAAATTTACAAGATTGGTTTGTAAATTATGACGCTGAGGACTTTCCAACTCTCTTTCTCCCTGTTCTAATAATATTCTTTGCGATTCTAATTCTCCACTAATAAAAATTTTGACAGATAATAAAATTAAAGAAAAAGATACGAAAAACACAAAAACAAGAAAACTTAAAGTTAAATATAGTTTCCAATTTTCTCTTTCTTTTAAATCTTTTTTTGCCTCTGGTGGCAATAAATTAATCATTACAAATTAAAATAAATTTTTAATTTATTAATTATCTCTTTTTACTCCCCTTAAGGCTAAACCAATTGCAGAAGTAAATAAAAGAGATTTTTGAATAGGAAAATTATTAGCTACTTTTTCTCCTGGAGAAATAGCATTGATCCAAGGATTACCAACTTCTACTTTAACTGATAATTGCTCTGAAAAAATTTCTGGTAGATTTTTGAGAGTAGCATTTTCTCCGGTTAACAATATTTTTTCTATTTTATTATTTTCTGAAGAATCATCATTATGGCTCTGATAATAATCAATATATTTTTTAAGCTGTTCTATTAAGTCGGCGAGAACAGGGGTCAAAGCATCAAATACCTCCTTACCTTCCTCAGATTTATTATCTAGCCCATGTTTAGCTTTTAATTCTTCTGCTCTCTTTAAATCAACGTTTAAATTTTTTACTATAGCAGAAGAAAAATCTCTAGCAGAAACAGGGATAGTAAAAGAATCTCTTAGAGACACACCAGAAAAAGTTATAAAAGCCGTTCTAGCTTCTCCTAAATCTATAACTGCAATTGGGGCTTTTTCAACTTCATCTTTAACCAAAGCTCTTATCATCGAAAAAGATTCTATTTCTAAAACCGTAGGAACAAGTCCAGCTTTTTTTAATACAGAAAGATATGGATCTACTGTCTTTTTAGGAAGAGCAGATATTAAAACATCGTAATGATCTTGTATTTTATTTTTTGTTTTTAAAAATGGGATGACTTGAGAATCTAAATAAACATCATTAGAGGGTAGGGGGATATAATTTTCTGCTTCAAAAACTACTGCGGCTTTTAAATCTTCTTCTGGCAAACAAGGCATATGAATGATCCTTAAAAAAGCTTTTCTCTCTGGAAGAGAAGCAATCACATATTTTGTTCCAAGCCCTCGACCCTTCACTGAAGAAACAGCTTGCTTAATAAGCGTAACTAAAGCTTCTTCATTTTTGATCTCTCCATTTCTAATAGTGCCATCTGGCAAATCTATCTCATTGAATGAAGCCACATTAAATTTCATCCCACTTTCACAAAGTCTTATTATTCTTAAAGAATGATCTGAAAAATCTAATCCAAATGATTCCGGTTTTAACGATAAAAAATTAAACATTAAGGTAAATCTTTAATTTACTGAAGATCTAAATAAATCGAAAATTTATTGAACTTCAATTTTTATTATATACGATATAAAAAACTTATTCTACCTCTTCCCAATTAACTACTTCAAATTCTGATCTAATAGAAGATACAAATGGAGGTGGATTATATATTAAATTAGAATCATTATAATTTTCTCTCTTTGAATACCCTGAAACTATTTGACTACCTGAGGTCCACTGAGTTCCCACTCTTCCATTACTAACTATAGAACCATAAATTTCTAACTGCTCCTTTATGTTATTTATATAATGATTTCTTCCAAAATGTCCTTTTTGAGCAACAAAGATTCCTTGCATTTCCATATTATCTGGAGAATTTGGAGAAATTAATATATTTCCCTCCGAAAGCACTCCTAATCCATCAGAACCATCTAATGTTGTATATTCTATATTGTTTGAAATGATAATGTCTGTTTCTCCACTAGGATTAATTAAATCAGCAGAAGCAATAGTAACTTTTCCATTTATCTTTCCCTCTAACCAAAGATTGTCTTCAACGAAAATAACGGGACAAGAATTATCTATGCTAATTGCTGGAAGATACTTATACTCTTCATTAATAACAAAATAATCATAATGCCAACCATCCTCTTCACTATAACCATAAACTCTATTTAAATCTGTTATTATCCAAACTTCAAACGTTCTATCATCTAGAAACTTTACATGATATCCTTTTCCATTTATATTGATATCAGTAACAGGAGGCCAATAATATTGCTGAGGATAATCTTCAACAATATCTTTGATATCAGATAAATCTATAGTTATTCCATCAAAATTAAAATAATTAACAGGATAATTGAATAAATCTAATTGCGCATTATCAGTAGTGGTGAATACTCCTGGACATGTACATTGTCCTCCGCCATAAACACACCCGTCTGAGATAGGACAAGTATCGCAACCAAAAGAATCAGTACAAATCCACTCTTCCTTGTTTGACGTAACTAAAGATTGGTTTTCTCCGTCCATCCTTATACCACCATTTGAATGATACAATCCTCTCACTTCTCTATCTGCTCCTGCCCAAACATTATCATTTAATAAATAAGCAAAAGCTCCGACAGATTCTTTGGCATATAAAACTTTAATTTTTCTCTCAACATTAGGAAATTTTTTTGTACTACCAGTAGAGGTAATTGTTCTAGAAGAAATTATATTGCAATTTATTTCTAATTCTATTTCCAAGCTGGCTGTTCCGATAATATTCCCAGATATATCTTCCACATCTATTTCCGTTAAACAATTATCTTCTGACTCATTGTTCAAACACCATTTATAATAATTTATCCCAGTTTCCGCTATTTCTAAAGATTGATTCCAAGCTACTTTTTGCTCAGCTTGTCTCATTTGTAATAAAATAAATCCTAAAAGACCAGAGAGTATCAATATAAAAACTACTCCAAAAACAAGGACATACGTTATAATGATTCCTTTATTTTTCATTTATTATTCTTTTAAATTTCTTAATTGAACTGCTGATTTCAATTCAAAATCTGTTGGAGATCGTTCTGGATTAACATTTATTATCAAATAGACTTTCATCATTTTTGTATTAATCAACTTAGCCGGATTTTCTGTTATTTCTTCTCCCTCTTCGTCAAAATAAGTAAAAATAGGTGGAACATTTCTAACATAAGAAGTTAAAATAGATATTTCTTCTTGTTCTGCTGGATAAACTGGAGGATACCCCACTGGGTTTATCACTCCTTTCTTAAGTTCATTTAATCCTTGTGTTATTTCCCCTGTCCAAAAAAGTTCAAAATTAGCTTTCATAGAATGAGAACAAATAGGATCAACTTTATAGCTAGCATCTGCATTTAAAACTACTGATCCGTCTAAAAGATATTCAGTAATATCAAAAGTTTCATCTCCTTGCCATGCACCTAAACAATCAGAACAGTCTCTCATGCATATTCTATCGAGATAATTACCATCTGCATAAATTTCAGCGTATTCCTGATTATCAAGACCAAAATCTCCATCAACAGAAACTTTAACTTCTGCATTTAATAAATTTCCTTGAAAAAAATTTGAAAAAGTAACACTACAACTACCGCCAGTTAAAAATGTTTGGCATTCTTGAATTTCACTTCCAGAACCAACAGAACCTAAAAAATATCTTACTCTTTCAGTGCTTCCATCTTTATCTATATCAGAATAAAATATTAATTCTTTATTATCTGCTTTTTCTATAGGATAAGCTCCGTTATCTCCATATCTTGCTTCTCTTATCTCCTTAACCATCACTTCTATCCCTCTTCTAGCTTCATCTATCGAAATTGATTGTTGCCAAGTATATCCTTGAATTCTATAGAGCATTATTATCGTTCCCGAAATTACTCCGATAACCAAAACAAAAATAGCTATGGTAATAATTGTTTCTATAAGAGTAAATCCTCGCATAATTATTCTACTTGTTGAAGTTTTATTGTTTTAGTAATATCACCCGTAACATAAACTATAGTAGAAGTAGAAAGGTATCCCGAAGCTTCTACTTCTATATTATAAGTAGCCTGACTTAAAGGTATGTAATAAGTCTGACCTTCTAGATCAGTGCTTTGATTGATTTCATATTCTAGTCCTAAATTAGAAAGAGTGCTGGATGCAGAAAAAACAGGTTCTAAAGTAGAGATATTTTGGATAGTTAATAAAAGAGAGTTTTCTGCTTTTAGATAAAGACTTACATCCACATTGCTATTTGGATTAAGATTAATGGGCTGTGGATCAGGATAAATTTCTACTAAATCTAAATTTTCTAAAGGATTTATTGAAAAAGTATACAAATCCCATTCTAAATCAGATATATCTATGTGACCAGACGAATTGGTAGAAATTGTTTCATCATATTTATAAACTGGAACTTCTTCCTCATCTGTTCCGATTATTTTACCTCCTCTTATATTAAATTCTACATTTGAGATAGGAGTAGCTTCATTCGTGATCCAAGACAATTGCCAATCTTCTAAAGATGGAGTTGTGCCAGTAGAATTACTAGAAAGATTTCCCTTAATCTTTAAGTCTGGATAGTTACTAATTGATAAAAAAGATAAATCTACAGGAGAAACATCAAAGCCTAATTCATTTCCGTTTAGATCTTCTTCTGGAATAGGATACCATTCTGTCCCAGAAGCATAATATATTTGATAATTTAAATCAGTATTTATAACTTCAAAATCAGTAAATGATAATTCTTCCCAGTTTAAAATATTAGATGGAGAAATAATTGTAGAAATTAAATATCCTGAAAAAATATATCCTTGAGTGTCAGTAGCTAGATTAACTTCTCCTTCTGAAATTAATATATCAGAAGATTCTGAAATTTTACTAACATCATTAAAAGAATCAAAAAAAATATCTCTACCCCATGGAGAAAATGTATCTACTGAAAATAAACTTACATTATCTATAGAAAGACTTATTTCCGTTACCTGTCCTTCTAAAATCAATGGATTAGGTTTTTCTGGAGTAGCTATTTCATTTATTCCATAAGTCCTTTCTGTCGTATATTCTCCACCCTTAGAAGCGACTACCTTATAGGAAGATGTAGCTAATGGAAAATTATGTTTTCCATCGATGGAACTATAAGAATCTATTAATAACTCTGTCTCTGAATTAAAAACTTCTATTAAAGAAGATTCCACCATTTGACCGAATGCATCAAAAATAGAAATAGAAAGAACTCCTCCTGGTTGGATAGTGCAAGAATTTAATTCCTCTGCTATATTTTTAGGAGAAATATCTGTAACAAATTTAACCTCTCCATTAAACTTTCCTGACCAAGAAACAATAATTTCTATCCTTTTATAATCAAGATCACAATTATCATCTATTCCAAATCCATCAGCTGTGTCAGAAATATATTTCACTGTTGTATTTATTAAATATTCTATTCCATTCAGAGAAGTAGTAGTAGAAGAATCTAAAACTCCATCAACAAAAGGTAAAATTGCATTTTTTATCCCTATAGATTGGTATGGAAGATTTTTTATTTTCTCCATCTGTTCATTAGCAATAGCAGTCGCTGATATTTTATTTTTACTTTGACTAATAACTTTTAACCCCAATTGAAAAGCTCCAAAAATACCAATAAAAATAATAAGAAACAAAGAAGTTCCCACAATTACATCGATAAAACTAATTCCAGATTCTTTAGTTTCTTTAAATTTTATCATATTGCATCCAACATTGAATACATTGGTTGAACCATAGAAATAGCGAAAAATCCTATCACAGCTCCGACTATTAACATAAGAACTGGCTCTATTATTGAAGCCATATTCTTGGTTGCATTTCCAACTTCTTCTTCAAAAAAATCAGCTAATTTAGCTAAAATACTAGAAGTTTCTCCTGTTTCTTCCCCAACTTTTATCATCTGAATGACTATTATAGGATATATATCTTTATATGAAGAAAGGGCATCTGAAAGCTTCCCTCCTTTCTTAACTTTTTCTCCAGCTTTAGATAATGCTTTTTTATAATAAAAATTTCCTAAAGTATTTGATACAATCTCTAAGGACCTAACAATGGGAACTCCAGCCGATATCAAAGAACTTAAAGTTCTAGCTGTAGTGGCAGAATTTGTTTTTTTTATAAGAGTTGAAATTATAGGAAGTTTTAATAATATTCCGTCTATTCCTTTTTTAACTTTTTTAGACTGAAGTCCAAACCAATAAAAACCAATTAAAATAACGATGAAGACGATAGATAAATACCATTTTTCAGCCATAAAAGTTCCTAATCCTATAATAAATTGAGTAGTAATTGGTAATTCAATCCCCAAATCTTCAAATGTCTCTGCAATGTTAGGAACAACCATAACTAACATTAATATACCAATTATTATCATTGCACTAACTATTACAGCTGGGTACATTAAAGCTCCTTTAATCTTAGATTTTAATTCATTCTCTCTTTCCATCTGTTTAGACAAAATACCTAATACCTCTTCAAGATTACCAGCTTCTTCTCCAACCTTAATCATGTTTTGAAATAATTCAGAAAAAATATTAGGATATTTTTTTAAAGAATCTGAAAAATTATTTCCTTTTATAATTTCTTCTTTTATTTCTAAAATAGCTTTTCTGAAAAGCTTACTCTTTCCTTGAAGAGCTAAAACCTGAAGAGATTTGGGTAGAGAAAGACCAGAAGAAATCATAACTTGAAGATTTCTTGTAAACATCAATTTGTCTACCAAAGAAACTCTACTTAAAAATGGAATATTTATATTCAAAATATTTTTTTCTTCATCTTCTTTTTCGGCAACAGCACTAATTAAAAGAAAACCTTGTACTTTCAAGGTCGTGGCTAATTGGCGAACATCTTTAGCATCTATTTTTCCATTTTTTTCTTCACCCGAAAAAGATTTTGCTGTATAAGAAAATTTTGGCATTTTAAATAAATTTATTCAGCGATAACCCTCAATACTTCTTCTACCGAGGTCAAACCTTGAGCTGCCTTAATAAATCCGTCCTCTATCATTGTTATCATTCCCTCTTTTTGCGCTTGTTGCTCTATTTGATAAGTAGTAGCTTCTTTAATTATTAAATCTTTAATAGTCTCTGTTACGGGGAGAACTTCATAAATTCCTATTCTACCCTTATATCCTTCTGGAGCAGACTTAGAAGACTTTGGTCTATAAAAATAAATATCTTTTATTCCTTTATTCAAATCTAATAATTTCTCTTCTTTTAAAATTTCAGCTATCTTTTCTAAATTACAATATTTTTCTAGATTTTTTATTTCCAAATCCTTTAATTTATATTTTTCTTTTGTCCCCACAAGTTTTCTAACTAATCTTTGAGCTAAAATAAGGTTTAAAGTAGAAGATATTAAAAATGGCTCGGCTTTCATGTCTACTAATCTAGGAATAGCTCCAGCAGCAGATGTTGTGTGAAGGGTAGATAAAACTAAATGACCAGTTAAAGAAGCATTAATAGCTAAACCGGCTGTTTCATTGTCTCTAATTTCTCCAACCATTATTATATCTGGATCCTGACGCACCAAACTCCTTAATCCTGAAGCGAAAGTCAGCCCTATTTTAGGATTAACTTGAGTTTGATTGACCCTCGGCATTCTATATTCTACTGGATCCTCTGTTGTAGAAATATTAACCCCAGGAACATTAAGTATTTCCATCATAGAATAAAGAGTAGTTGTTTTACCCGAACCGGTAGGTCCTGTAATTAAAATTAACCCTGTTGGTTTTCTTAAATTATTTTCTACTCTTTCCAATGCTTCTCCCCTTAATCCCAACTGTTCTAAAGTTAAAGCTTGAGAAGTTTCTGCTAATAAACGAAGAACTATCTTCTCTCCATCAAATACGGGAAGAATTGATACTCTAACAGAATATTTATAATCCTCTGTTTCAATTTTAAATCTTCCATCTTGAGGAAGCCTATGTTCGTCTAATTTTAAATTAGATAAAACCTTTATTCTAGCTACAATACCAGAGCTAGCCTGCTTAGGAAGAGTCATGGCATCCTTTAGCACTCCATCTATTCTATATCTAACAATAACCTCTTTCTTAGTTGGTTCTATGTGAATATCAGAAGTTCTTTCCAAAATAGCGTGTTTTAATAAAGTATCTACTATTCTAACTACTGGCAAATCTTCTGCCATTTTCTTTAAATCTTTTTTACTCTCTGGTGATTCTAAACCCTTACTAATTTTTATACCAACAGATTCTTTTTTTATAATATCTCCAAATTCTGCCTCTAAGGTCTTTTGATATTGACCAAGAACATTCTTAATACTTTCTGGAGTGGTAAGTCTAGGAAGAATTTTATAATTTGATGTTTTTTTAATAAATTCTATGGTTCTTAAATCTTCTGGATCTAACATAGCTACCTCTAAAATATTCCCATTTTTTCTAAAAGCTATTATGTTATTTGAGCGAGCTATTGGTTCTGGTATTATTTTTAAAATATTATCATCTATTTTTTCTTTTTCTAAATTAACAAAAGGAATTCCTAAAATATAAGCTTTCATTTTAATCATTTCCTCTTCTGGAACTATCTTTTCTGAAACCAAAACATCTTCTACCTCCTGACCATTCTTTTTAGCTATCTTTTCCGCATCTTCAAACTGCTTAGCTGTTATCATGTCGGCGTCAAGCAAAAAAGCTTTTAATTGTTGAGACTCCACTTTCATAAATTATTCATTTAAAGTTTGTTTAATTTTACTTAAAACTTCTTCTAATTTATACTCTGTCTTAACTAAATAAGTTGTGGCTCCTAGCCCTATTACTTTCTCTACGTCGCCTATCCCCTCAAGATTAGTTAAAACAATAACTGGAATAGATTTTGTTTTTTCATCTTCTTTAAGCTCCTTTAATACATCAAACCCATTAATTTTAGGTAAAATTAAGTCTAAAAGAATCAAATCTGGAATTTTCTCTTTAGCTAAAGCCAATCCCAATTCTCCATCTAAAGCAGATATGACTTCATATCCTTTTTCTTCTAAAAAATCACCTAATGTTTTTTGTAAAGCTGACTCGTCTTCTATTATTAATATTTTTTTAACCATAATCTATATTTATTTAATTGGTAAAATAAACCAGAAGGTTGACCCTTTTCCTTCTTCGCTTTTAAATTTAAGTTTCCCTCCATTTTTTTCAACAATTGATTTCGCTATATAAAGACCTAGCCCTGATCCTTCTGTTTTGTGTCTTAAAGCATTTCCTGAACGAAAAAACTTTTGAAAAATATATTTTTGATCACTAGAGGGAATTCCCACTCCACTATCTTTTATTTCTAAATATAAATAATTATCTTTTTTATTTATCTTAATGTTAATTTTGCCTTTTTCATCTGAATATCTTATGGCATTGTCTAAAACATTTTCTATTGCCAACTTTATTTGCGAAATATCTAAAGAAATTTCTGGCAAATTGTCATCTATTTTTAAAAATATAGTCGCATTAGATGCTTTAATAAATATTTCTACTTCTTTAATTATCTTTTGAACTATTTTTCCCAAAGAAACTTTTTCTATACTAGTTGGTAACTTTCCTTGTTCTATTCTAGATACGGTTAATAAGTCTGAAACCAATTCACTCATTCTGTCTGTATTCTCTTTTAAAATATTAATATATTCTAGATGTTTTTTTGAAATATCTTTTGATTCAGAAGAATTCATAATAAACTCTAAAGCCCATTTTAAATTAGACAATGGTGATCTTAGTTGATGAGAAACAACGTTAACAAACTCTGACTTCATTTTATTTGTTTCAGCTAATCTCTCAAAGTTTTTAGATATAGTAGTAGCTATAATTAATAAAATTAAAGTGGTAAAAATAACTGCTAAAGCAACTATATAAGGATCTTCTATATATTTAGTTCCTATGGCATAAGTAGTTAAACTAGAAAAGATTATTACTATACCCATCAATAAAAAAAGAAATTGAGGACATTGCCAGAGAGACAATCCATATTTTCTACACTGTTTTTTTAAATTCAATTGTTCTAAAATTTCCCTAAAAGTCATTAAGTAAGTATATCATACAAACAAATTGACCAAAAGAGAAAAATCAAGTAAAATATAAAATGCTTCGGGGTATAGTGCAATGGTAGCACGAGTCCTTTGGGAGGATTTAATCTCAGTTCGAGTCTGAGTACCCCGACCAAGCGGGTGTAGCACAGTGGTAGTGCTCGAGTTTTCCAAAC
>JBDRIW010000028.1:0-8178 GCA_043815465.1 Candidatus Nealsoniibacteriota bacterium
AAATAAAGGTCAAAATTTAAAATATTATTAATTATTAAACTAAATATGACTTTCTTCTGGATTATTATAATAGGCACAATATTATTCTTCGTAATTAAATATGCAAAAACTAAAAGAGAGGGCAAGGGAACGAAAAATCAAATAAAATGCCCTAATTGCCAATACGAAGGTGAATCTAAAATGTATACGAAAGGTTCAGTGGGCGTGGAAATCATTCTTTGGTTATTCTTTCTATTCCCAGGCCTTATCTATTCTGTCTGGCGTCTAAGTAATAAGTACAAAGGTTGTCCTAAATGTGGCTATGAACACGTAATAAAGCAATAAAATCTATAAAGATTTGCGAATTAAAATCCCCTTCTAAGGGGGTTTTAGTTTAATAAACTCTGAGGCGGATCGGTCTCTTGAACCGCGCTCAAGCTAGCTCCGCGGGTAGGATTCGAACCTACAACCTAGTGCTTACACTTAACCCTAATGTTTCCAAAAGGAGTGGACTATCTCATCACCCATTGAACTTCCGAAAAACGGAAGTAAAAATGAAAAAGAAATTTATATCTTCGACATTTTAGGGTGCGAGGCGCTTCCCCTATTTTATAATAGAGTACTCCCTTTCGGGATAGTCTCTGAACCTTCCCTATCTCAGGGCTTGGCTGCGGATTACCATACTAATAAAAGATTAGGCTTCCCGCAATTCACCTCGTTTTTCGACCTCGATTTCTCGAGGAAGCTGCGATATCTCACAGGCACCCGCGCTACCATTGCGCCACCGCGGAATATGTGTTGATTATACTAAAATTTTAAAATTTTTCAACCCTGAAGGAAATATTGGATAGTAACTAAAATTAAAACAGAAAAAGTAATATAAGTAGTTGCTCTATGAGAGATCTTAATTCCTATCTTTTTAAATAAGTCTCTATTAAAAGAATGATTATAATTATTTGGGTCTGATATGTTTTGCCCTTTTAAAAGTTGAGTGATTGTAGTAAAAAAACAAACCATGCGATATTTCTTTGTCCAAGGCATTAGTAATAATCCCCAAACAAACTGACTAGAAACTACCACTATGGTTAAATAAAAATGAAAAGTTATTTTACCAGGGAAAAAGCTTTCGGGAACTAAAAATAATCCATACCAAAAAATTACAAACACAGCATGGAAAAAAAATATTACTTTTCCTAAAAAATTATTCATATTAGTATCCTTTTAATTTTTTTAATGATTCATGCTCTCTTATTTTTTCTAATGATTTAGCTTCAATCTGTCTTATTCTTTCTCTAGTAACCCCAAACTCTTTTCCTACTTCTTCTAAAGTATGTGTTACACCATCTTCTAAGCCAAATCTCATGGCTAATATCTTTTGTTCTCTAGGGGTTAAATCTTTTAATATCTCTCTTTCATGGTCTTTCAATAAAGTTCTAGCAGCTTCAGTATTAGGGGCTATAGTTTTATCATCTTTAATAAACTCTGCCAAAACTGAATCTTCATCATCTTCTCCAACAGGTGTTTCTAAAGAAACTGTTTCTTGAGAAATCTTTTGAATATGATAGACTTTTTCAACTTCTAATCCCATTTCTGCTGCTATTTCTTCTGGTAATGGCTCTCTTCCTAAATCTTGCAATAATCTTCTTCTCACCTGAGTATATTTTGATATTGTTTCAACCATATGAACAGGTATTCTAATTGTTCTAGCCTGATCTGCTAATGCTCTAGTAATAGCTTGTCTAATCCACCATGTAGCATAAGTGGAGAATTTATAACCTCTTCTCCAATCAAATTTTTCTACAGCTCTAAATAAACCGAGATTCCCCTCTTGAATTAGGTCTAAAAGAGTTAAATTAGCAGAACGACCAACATATTTTTTAGATATTGAAACAACTAATCTTAAATTAGCTCTAGCTAATCTCTTTTTTGCCTCTAGGTCTCCTTTCTCAATCTTCTTGGCTAATTCTTTTTCTTCATTTGGAGTAACAAAAGAGATCCTACCTATTTCTTTTAAATACATTTGAATAGGATCTATCGCTCCCTCATCTGATTTTAATATTTTCTTTGGTTTCTTTTCTAAAGACAATAATTCACTTCTTTCTTTTATCTCTATTGATTCTTTTTCAAAATCATCAAACAACTTTTCTAAATCTCCAATATTTTTTTCTAAATTTGGGAAAAAATAAAGTATTTCAGAATAAGTAATAAATCCTCTTTCTCTTCCTTTTTCTTTTAATTGTTGCATTTTATCTGCTGGAAAAATCTTTCCTAATTTCAAGACTTCAGGATTCTTAGATTTAAACATTGAAACCTTTTTAATTCTTTTTTTTACAATTACTATTGGCTTCTTCGCTTTCTTTTTCTTTACTGAAGCTTTTTTAATCTCTTTCTTTTTCCCTGAACCTTTCTTTACTTTCTTTTTTTCTTTAACCTTAAGTTTAATTTTTGTTTTAACCTTAGGTTTCTTTTTTATTGTTTTTATTTTTACCATTTTTCTTTTGATAAATTATTAAATTTTAAAGTTAATTCTTTTATTTTTTTATTATCATTCTCCGATTCTGCTCTCTTCATCTCCTTTGATATTTCAGCTAGCTTAATCTTTAATTCTAAAGAGTTAATCTCTTTTATACAACACTTAATTTCTAAAGCAACATCTTTTTCTTCTATTTCTTCTATTTCAGCCATTAGAGATAAGCTATTAAATAAAGTGGCAACTTCTATTTCTAAATCTTTATCTTTTATTTTAGGATTATTTTTAAATTTAAGTATTAAGTCTTTTGTTCGAAGAGAAAAAGAAGAAAGTTGATCCTCTGTTAATTCTTCTAATTGGTTTGGATATTTTAAAATTAGAATGATTAACCTCTCTTCTAATAATTCCCTTCTAGTTTTAACTGGAATATTCTTCTCTTCTTCTGGTTCTATCCCTAATTTTTCAGAATATTCTTCCTTAATCTTTTGAAGTTCTTTTTCTACGTCTTCGGTCTTAATACCCAATCTATTGGCTAATTTAGCTGACCAACGAGATTGAATTATTATATTAGGTATTTTTTTAATTACTGGCAATAAAGTTTTAATTATCTTTTGTTCTCCATCAGCAGAATTTAAATCAAATCTATTAAAGGTAGTTTCAAAATAAAAATCAAGAATTGATTTACCTTCTTCTACTCTCTTTTCCCATTCTTTAGCATCTTTTGAAACCATATCTGCTGGATCTAGTCCGTCTGGGAGAATAATTACTTTTATATTAAATTCTTGAGCTTGAGCTAAATCAATACCTCTTTTGGTGGCTGCATCTCCAGCCATATCCATATCAAAGGCAGTATATAGATTCTCAGTATATCTTTTAAGAATCTTTAATTGAAAAGGAGTTAAAGCTGTTCCCGAGGTAGATACTACGTTTTCAAAACCAGCTTGAGAAACCATAATAACATCAACATATCCTTCTACTAAAATACAATGATCTTTTTTTCTTATCTCTACCTTAGCCTTATCTAACCCGTATAATACCCTACTTTTATCATATAAAATTGTTTGAGGAGTATTAACATATTTTGCTACTTCATTCTTATCCTTATCTTTGAACACTCTACCACCAAACCCAATAACTTGAGAATTTAAATCAAATATAGGAAAAATTATCCTTCCTCTAAATCTGTCATGCAAAGAACCTTTTCCAGAGGTTAAAGCTAATCCTGCTTTTTCCATTTCTTCTTTTTTATAATTTTTAGAAGTTAAAAAATCTGACAAACTTTGCCAAGCATCTGGAGCATATCCAACTCTCCATTTCTTTAAACTCTCTTCTGTAATACCTCTTTTCAATAGATAGTCCTTTGCTTCTTTCCCAGATTTACCTTCTTGGAATTGCTTTTCAAAAAATTTAGCCGCCCATTCACATACTTCATACAATCTTTCTCTTTCACTTTTTAACTTAGCATATTCTGGAGACTGACTTTTTAATTCTACTCCAGCTTTTTGAGCTAATATTCTTAAAGCATCTCCAAATTCTACTCCCTCTATCTTCATAACAAATTTAAATATATCTCCTCCTTCCCCACAACTACCAAAGCAATGCCATAATTGCCTAGTTGGAGAAACAAAAAAAGAAGGTTTCTTTTCAGAGTGAAAAGGACAAACCGTCCTGTAATTTATTCCAGCTTTTTGAAGCTTAAGATAGCTTCCAACAACCTCAATTACATCTAAACGATTTTTAATTTCCTCTATTGGATTCTCCATAATCTTTTGATTTATAATATGTTCCCATCATCATTAAAACTGCCGCTAAGTTAACAAACAAAATAGCTAAAAATTGAGATATTATATACGATTGACTTGAAGCGGAAAATATAAAATTAACGAGAGTTGAAATAAAAAAACTAAATAATCCTGAAGCGATAAGAAAGGCCCTAATCCTAAGATAACTCTCTGAAGATTTGAATCCTTGAATTATAAAAAATATTATTATTAATAAAATTCCTAAACCAAAGACCGTACCCAAAATATTATTCATCAAAATTCCTCTAGTATCCTGCCAAATGATAAAAGAGTTACGATAATAAACTGTTGCCGGTCCCCAATTAAATAAATTTATAGCTGTAATTAAAAAAGTAATAGCTATCAATCCTTTAAAGAAAAATTTTTCCGCTCTCTCCCAATACATAATTTTAAGAGGAATAATTCCCAAATGAGCTAAGGCAATTAGAGCAAATGATGGAAATATAGCAAATAAAAATCCTATAATTTTTAAATCATTTACTATTAATCCCGGCGCACCTATTAAAAATAAAAAAACAGTGGTGAGGATAAAAAATTTTGCAAGATCTCCTATTTTTTCGTCTTTACTTCTTTTATAGGAAAAATAAATCTTCCCAGCCACAAATAAAAAAACTAAAGATGAAATCATGTTTGATATAGAAACAATTGGAATAGTATTATTTTCCATTTTTATTTTCTTTAATTTTCTCGACCATTTCTATCTCTTCCCAGATTACTTCTATCAAATCATAGTTTTTAGCCTCTTCTAAGGTAACCCAGGCATATTCTATATTATCCTCTCCAGCTTTTGCCTCTCCTGATTTGTAATCTGCCCAATAACTTAAAATTATCACAGGTAACCCATCGGGGCGAATAAAAGTAATATCTACTAAAAAATTTAACTTATCAACCTCAATGTCGGCTTCCTCTTTTACTTCTCTTCTTAATGATTTCTCAATAGAATTATACCACTGACCAGCTCCATTTGTAGGAAGATTAATATAATCATCCACTTCCATGTTGCCTCCAGGAATAGTCCATTTCCCAGGAAAAGTCTTTTCTTCTAGCCCGCTTTTCAATAATAAATATTTCCCATCTTTATAGACTATTGCAGTGGCTGCTATCCTATGAAGTTTTTTTAGCTACTATTTTTATTTGACTGTTAGGAATAGAATGTTTAATTCCTGCTACGTCTTCAAGAATGGTTCTCCTTAAAGTAATCTCCTTAACATTACCTTCAATACCAGCTACTTTCACTTGATCTCCTATGTGATAATGATCCTCTAAAAGGATAAAGAGACCAGAGATAAAATCAGAAATAATATCTTTAGCTGCCATTCCAACAGCCAAGCCCATTAAACCAACGCCAGCTAAAATTGGGGCAATATCTATTCCAAACTCAGATAAAATCATTAATAGAATAATAATCCAAATAATAAATTTTAGAGTGCCACCAAAAACACTGATTAATGTATTTGTTCTCTTGTTGTCTACTAATTTTTTATCTTTGACTATTTTTTTGATTACTTTTTCAAGAAGACTCTCTGATAAATAGTCGACTGAAAAAGCAATAATTAAAATGATTATTATCCTGATTCCACTATTTACAAACCAGTCTAATATAGTTTGAAGTAAAACTTGAATATCCATATTTTTTAATTATTAATTATTATTTTTATCTTTTTTAATATTATCAACCATTTCTATTTCCTCCCAGATTCCCTCTATCAAATCATACTCTTTAGCCTCTTCTAGGGTAACCCAGACATATTTTATATTATCTTCATCTAAAACAATTTCTCCAGACTTATAATCTCCCCAATAACTTATTACAATTACTGGTACACCATCTGATCTTATAAAAGCTATATCTACTAGATAATAAAGCTTCTCCACTTCTAGATTAGTCTCTTCCTTTATTTCTCTTCTCAAAGACTTTTCTATTGCATTATACCATTGTCCGGCTCCAGAAACTGGTAAATCTATATAATCGTCTACTTCTAACCCCCCTCCAGGAACAGTCCATTTCCCAGGAAATGATTTTTTATTTAAACTTCTTTGTAATAACAAATACTTTCCATCTTTGTGAATAATAGCTGTCGAAGTAATTCTATGAAGTTCTCTATCTTTTATCTCCATTAATTTAATAAAAGCATTATCGCTTCATACTTTGGTTTAATTATCTCTTTTGAATCATCAAAATGCAATTTATTCCATTTATTAATTAATTTCTGTTTTACAGATTCTTTCGCTCCTTCCTGAGTTTTATTTTCATAAATGAAAGCTGCTTTAAAAATTCCTGGAATATTATTAAAATTACTCATTGCATCTGCATCAGCTACAATCTTCTCTTCTAAACTCTCTCTATTACTGTCTTGAGATCCTCTATGATTTAAAATGCATTTTTTAACTAACTCTATTTTTTCTGGAGGATAATTTAATTCTTTTAGTTTTTTTTCAGCTATTTCTGAACCAGTTATATGATGATCTTCCCTTCCATTCATTATCGATCCTATGTCGTGTAACCACGAAGCTATCAAAACAACTTCTTTATCTACTTCTAATTTATTTGCTAGTTGAGTAGCATATTCTACCACTGAAACAAAATGACAAGAAAATGGTTCAAGGCCATATTTACTAGTTGGTTTTTTGCATTCTTCTTCAACAAAATTTTTAACTTGTTCTACGATATTCATTATTTAATCTTAGACAAATCTCCATTTACAATTATTGGCCTCATCGCCTCAATCTCCTCCTTATACCCAATATTAGGAATTGGATTTAATAAAAATATCTTTTTATTTAATATGTAGGCGAAACCAATTTCTAAAAAAGAATTACCCCCAATATAGTTGTTAATATTATGTCTCATTTCATTTATAACAAGTATCGCATCACTATTTTTAATTTCGTTATAATAATCTCTAATAAGATCTTGATCTATTTTATTTTTCACTGATTCATTATGAATATGTTCTGAAGTTTCCATCAGTACATATTCTTCTATATGTTTAGGGGCAATTACCTCATGTTTAATATCCCTTAAACTATCTCTCATTTGAATCATCTTTTTTGATGCAGTTGCGCTACCACAAATAACAATTTTCATACTATTGTTTATAATTTATATCATTTCTTCTTCCTATCGTTAAAATAAAAATGTCTCCTTTTCCGTTCGCTCGATAGACAATTCTTATTTGACCTTTGCGAACTCTAAAAACATCATTACGTCCTTTCAATTTTTTAACATCAAGATTTTTAAAAAGACGTTTTTTTATTTTAACCAAAATACCTTTTATTTTCTCTCTTTCATTCAAACTCAACTTTTTAAGAGCTTTGTCAATTTTATCCATAAGCCCTAAAGACGACTAAGAAGCTGATTTATAGCGACTCCGCCTTTTTTTATTTTAGTAAAATCAATTATCTGTTCCCACAATTCATCTGCTTCCTGTAAAGAAGAAATCCTAAAAACTGGTTTTGATTTTCTAACAATAACAAAAGATTTGCCCCTTTCCACGGCATTGATATAAGTATCAATATTTTCCCTTAACTCTTTGAGCCCTACAATAGTATTATTTTGGTTTTTCATAATATTAAAGTTAATCTTAAGTTTAACTTTATTTTAGTCTATACAATAAATCTTGTCAATTAATTTTGACTGCACGATGCTTGCGGAGAGGGAGGGATTCGAACCCTCGATACCGGTTAAGGTATACCGCCTTTCCAAGGCGGCGCACTAGGCCTCTATGCGACCTCTCCAAATTATATATTCATACCCCTTAAGGCAGATGTTCTCTGTTCTATGGATGGATGGGTTAAAAATAGTTTATGCAACCATCTTTTCTTTTCTTGACCTCTGAATGGACTAGCAATATATAGATGAGCTGTCGCGTCATTAGCAGAACTTAAAGTATTAGTGTCTAAAGAAATCTTTTCTAGTGCCTTAGC
>JBDRIW010000029.1:0-26746 GCA_043815465.1 Candidatus Nealsoniibacteriota bacterium
ATTGAAAGGAATTTGTCCTGTTTGTGGAACTGGAATGTTCAGGATTTTAGGCAAAGCTTAAAAGATTTTTTAAAATCTTATCAAAATTAATCCCGCGACGCGGGATTAATTTTGAGAAGGGCGTGTAGTTCACCGGTAGAACGCTTCACTGATAATGAAGAAGTAGAAGGTTCGACTCCTTCCACGCCCACTCGACTCGTCTTAATTTTGTTCGGGCCTATAGTTTAATGGTAGAACACCGCATTTGCAATGCGGAAATAGCAGTCCGATTCTGCTTAGGTCCACAAGAATTTGGTACTGAGTTTATTTTTGTGATATAATTAATCTGTAATTAAAGGTCGAGAAATTAAGAATTAAAATTATTTTATTATGTTAGAAATTTTACTTGATTCATTGACGCAAATTTGGCAGAGCTTTATTGAGTTCTTACCGACATTATTGGCATCTTTAATTGTTTTCATTGTAGGCTGGTTGATTGCTATATTCTTGGGCAAAATGGTTAACCGAATGATAAAAGCTATAAAACTTGATCTGCTTTTAGAAAGGCTTAATTTTCAGAAAGCATTAGCCAAAGCAAGATTAAAATTGGACTCTCCGAAGTTTTTTGAAGAACTTGTAAAATGGTTTTTCATTATCGTTTTCTTAATGACAGCAGTTGAGATTTTAGGATTAGTAGAGGTAACTCTGTTTTTAAAGGGCATCCTTTATTACATACCTAATGTTGTGATTGCCGCTATCATGCTTTTGGCCGCAGCTATTGTTGCGAAGTTTATGCAGAAATTAGTGAAAGCCAGTGCTGATACTGCCGGCCTTTCATCAGCAAATGCGATTTCCGGAGTTGTGAAGTGGGCAATTTTGATTTTCGGTTTTGTAATTGCTTTAACCCAATTAGGAATTGCCGCAGCTTTAATCCAGACAATCATTATTGGAATTATTGCTATGATTACGATTGCAGGCGGTCTTGCATTCGGCCTAGGAGGAAAGGATCTGGCAGCTAATATTCTGGACAAAATTAGGCAGGATTTAAGCGATAGATAGTAATAGAGGACTTGACACGCGATTTTTTACCATTTACAATGGTAGTGTTGTTAGTTTATATGAGAAAAAACCAAAAACAATTTATAAAAAAGAGCGGTTGATAAAACCAGGTATTTTCATACCCGTGGATGTCAAACCGCTAAAAGCGGTTTTTTCAATCCTGAACTTTGAAAATTGAATATGTATAGCAAGTAATAAAAGTAATAATAAGTAGTAGTATCTATAAATTGCCAGCTATATTAAGCAGGTTATATATTAAGGGTGTATGGTGGATGCCTTGACATTAGAAGACGAAGAAGGACGTGGCGTAACTGCGATAAGCCTCGGGGAGGTGTGTAGCGACCTTAGATCCGGGGATGTCCGAATGGGGAAACCCAATATAGTGATAAACTATATTATCCCGACTTTATTGTTGGGAGGTGAACTCGGCGAAGTAAAACATTTCAGTAGCCGGAGGAACAGAGAAAAACTTTATTCCCCAAGTAGTGGCGAGCGAAAAGGGAAGAGCCCAAACCTGATGGTCCCGCATTTGTGGGATTATTAGGGGTAGTAAGATAGTGACGTCGGGAGAAATCCCGGGGAGTGAACACAAAACTAAGACTTCCTTAGTTGAAAGGGATGGAAAGCCCTACCGAAGAAGGTAATAGTCCTGTAAGCGAAAAGGGTCTTATACTCCTAGTCATTAATCTTGAGTACCGCGAGAACATGCAGTCTCGCGGGAATCATCCTGAACTATCTAGGAAAGGCTAAATACTTCTAATGATCGATAGTGAACTAGTACCGTGAGGGAAAGGTGAAAAGTAGCCCGACAAGGGCAGTGAAATAGTACCTGAAATCATACACTTACAAAGAGTCGGAGCCCCGCATTGGCGGGGTGACGGCGTGCTTTTTGCAGAACGAACCAACGAGTTTACCGTAGACTGTTTTGTCTAAGTCCGTAAAGGACGGAGGCGTAGGGAAACCGAGTGTTAATAGCGCGTTTTATAACAGTATGCGTAAGACCCGAAGCCAGGTGAGCTACCCATGGCCAGGATGAACCCCGATGAAAATCGGGGGGAGGTCCGAACCCATCGGCCGTGCAATACCGTGGGATGAGCTGTGGGTTGGAGTGAAAAGCTAATCGAACCTGGTAATAGCTGGTTCTCCTCGAAATATGTTTAGGCATAGCCTCTTATTTTTCTCCTTAGGGGTAGAGCACTAAATGGGCTGAGGTGGCGCAAGCCTACTCACTCAATTAAACTCCGAATACTAAGACAGATAATAAGGGAGTAAGACTGTGGGGGCTAAGCTCCATAGTCAAAAGGGAAACAGCCCAGATCGTCATCTAAGGTCCCAAAACTAAGTTAAGTGGGAAAAGAAGTGCCTCGTCTTATACAGATGGGATGTTGGCTTAGAAGTAGCCATCATTTAAAGAGTGTGTAATAACTCACCATTCTATTTATGACGAAGTGCGCTGAAAATGTAACGGGGCTCAAACTTAGTACCGAAGATACGAATTTCTCTCCGATTTATCGGAGAGGAGTGGTAGAGGAGCATTTCTTGTGCTGTGAAGTCATTTCGTGAGGAATGGTGGAGCGCAAGGAAGAGAGAATGTTGGTATGAGTAACCGCAAGTCTGATGCGAAATCAGACCACCGAAAGCCCAAGGATTCCTTGGCAATGTAAATCAACCAAGGGTTAGGCGGGCCTAAGGCAATCCCGAAAGGGGTAGTCGATGGACAGTCGGTTAATATTCCGACCCTTCTGTATTTTTTTATGGAGTGACGGAGTTTAGTAGATAGGGCAGATTATTGGATTTTTGTCTGTATATTAAGAAGCTAGGCTAGGTAAATCCGGTTTAGAATACTTCAAGATATGCAGGAAGTTTCGATTTCGATCGGGATTACCCTATTGAGCAGACTTCCAAGAAAAACTTCTAAAATAAGAATACAGGATCCGTACCGCAAACCGACACAGGTGGGCAGGGCGAGAAGCCCAAGGTGAACGGGTTAACCCTCGTTAAGGAACTCGGCAAAATAGCGGCCGTAAGTTCGCAATAAGGCCTTCCCCCGCTTAGCGGGGGACGCAGCTAAAGATCTCTAGCGACTGTTTACCAAAAACACAGGTCCCTGCTAACTCGTAAGAGGATGTATAGGGGCTGACACTTGACCAGTGCTGGAAGGTTAATAGTGGGGGTGTCTCGACCTTGCGTCGGGATGCTCACTGCTTGAAGCCCCAGTGAACGTCGGCGATAACTATAATCGTCCTAAGGTACCGAAATTCCTTGGCATGTAAGTTATGTCCTGCAGGAAAAGTGTAACGACTGGAGAACTGTCTCAACGAGGAGCCCGGTGAAAATGCAGTGTCAGTGAAGATGCTGACTACCTGCGACAAGACGAAAAGACCCCAGGAGCTTTACTATAACTTGGTATTGTTTTAATGTTTTTGATGCGTAGCGTAGACGGTAGGATTTGAAGGTTGCCTCTCGGGGCGGCTGGATCCGACAATGAAACACCGTTCTTTAAAAATGTTAAAACTAACCCCTCCGCAACGGAGAGGGACAGTGCCAGGCGGGTAGTTTTAGTGGGGCGCTAGCCTCCTAAAGAGTAACGGAGGCGTTTATTAAGGTCGACTAGCTCCGGATGGAAATCGGAGTGATAGTGTAAAGGCAAAAGTCGGCTTTACTGCAAGACTGACAGGTCGCGCAGTTGCGAAAGCAGAACTTAGTGAACCGACTCTGGTTAATAGAATCGGAGAAGATCATCGGACAAAAGCTACCCTGGGGATAACAGGCTGGTAGGCGCTAAGAGTTCATATCGACGCGTCTGTTCGGCACCTCGATGTCGGCTCATCTCATCCTGGAGGTGGAGAAGCTTCCAAGGGTTTGGCTGTTCGCCAATTAAAGAGATACGTGAGCTGGGTTCAGACCGTCAACAAAGAACCAAGACATTGAGTACACACGGCGGCTTTCTGCAGTAATGCAGATTGAAAAATCGACTCATATCGGTGAAATCCTAATTTGACTTTCAACCTGTCATATGTTAGGATAATACCGAGGGAAGTTGTATATGTTAAATCAAACTAAAAAAGCTTATCTTGCAGGATTTCTTGATGGAGATGGAAGTATTTATGTGAGACTTAAACCAAATTAAAGTTATAGATATGGTTTTCAAATAGCTCCATACATAGTGCTTTTTCAGTCTCAAAAAGATAGAAAGAATTTCGAAAAAATTTGTCTAATAATTAAACTAGGACATTTAAGAGTGCGTAAAGATGGGATTCTGGAATATATTATCAGTAAGAAAGATGCACTTTATAAATTTCTAGAGATAGTAAAACCATTCACAATTCTTAAAAAGGAACAAGTGAAGTTAATGCTAGAAATTTTAGACAAAAAAGATAAAGTTAAAAATAAAAAAGATTTTAACAAACTTGCAAGTTTGATTGATCGTTTTAGAGATTTAAATTATTCTAAAAAACGTAAAAAACATATATTAACCCCGTAGAGACTTAGCTTTTTAAAAGCTGGATGGAAGTATTCTTCCATAACACGTCGATCTCCTAAATTAATATTTAGGATGGTGGTATAGTCCAATCATTTAGTAATAAGTGGAAATTAGCGTGAGACAGGTTGGTCCCTTTCTACCGCAGGCGTTGAATTTTGAGGAGAGTCTTTCGTAGTACGAGAGGACCCGAAAGAACTGACCTCTGGTGTACCAGTTGTTCTGCCAAGAGCATCGCTGGGTAGCTAAGTCGGGAACTGATAAGTGCTGAAAGCATCTAAGCACGAAGCAGACTCCAAGATAAGAATTCTTAGATTTCCCGCAGACTACGGGATTGATAGGCTACAAGTGTAAGCCCCGTGAGGGGTTCAGCTGAGTAGTACTAATAAATCATTTTATTTTATTTACTTGCTCTCCAATATTTTGGGAAGTAGAATTTGGATTGAAAAGACGTTGAAATGGCGGTTATACTGGATTTGTTCCACCTGTTCCCATTTCGAACACAGAAGTGAAATAGTTCAAGGCCGATGATAGTCCTTAGGGGCAAAAGTAGGTAGCTGCCATTTCAGCGTCTTTTTATTCAACAACAAAAAAACCACCCTTTTCAGGATGGCTTTTTTGTTTGTTTTATTTATTCTTCGTCATCATCGTCTACTCCCCAGTCGCCAGAGAAATTTTCGTCTATTTCGTCATCTTCTTCCTCTTCTTCTGTTTCTTCATCTTCACAAATAGGAGAGATGTATTTTGTATCTTGTGTCATGATTAATTTAAGACAATTAAAATGAAATTGTCCGACCTTTAATGTTAATTAGTTAAGAATTTAGCTTATAAATCATTAGCTACTAAATCATTATATCTATCCCAAAACCTCTGTCAAGGGGTCTAAATATGTGATAAAATCATTTAATGAGGAAACTTTTTGTCTTAAAATATATTGTTATTTTTAGCTTAATTTTAGTTGTTTTTGTTGTTTTTAATCTAACTGGATTTTCTGGAAAGATAAAGAATTCTTTTTATTCTCTATCTTCTTCATTTCAAGAAACATTGTGGGAATCAGGGAATAATGTTTCTGATTTTTGGAATGGATTTTTTAATAGTGAAAAAATAAAACAAGAAATGGATATTCTTCTAGAGGAAAATCAAGAATTATTAAGTCGTTTAGTTGATCTTGAAATGTTAAAAAAAGAGAACGATTTTTTAAGAAGTGCTATTGAAATAGAAAAGAATAATTCTTTTAAATTACAACCTGTAAGAGTTATAGGAAAAGATATTTCCAGAGATTCTATTTTAATAAATAAGGGATCAAAAGATGGTATTTTGTCAGATATGCCAGTAATTACAGTACAAAAGTTATTGGTTGGAAAAATATCTGAAGTATATGAAAATTTTTCTGAAGTAACTCTTTTAACTAATAAAGATTTTTCTTTAGCTGTCCAAATTTTTGAAAAAGAAATTTATGGAATAGCTAAGGGAAAAGGATCTCTAGGTCTTTATATTGATTTGATTCCTAAAGAAAAAGAAGTTGTTGTTAAAGATATTGTTTTAACGGCTATTTTAGGAGGAATATTCCCAGAAGGTCTTTTGATCGGGGAAGTTCTAGAAATTAATAATTCTGATGTGGAATCGTTTCAAAAAGCTATAATTGTTCCATTTTTATCTTTAGAAGAGTTGGATGAATTATTAGTTATTAATGATTTTTAAATGATAAAAAAGTCTTTATTCCTTATTATTTTTATTTATTTTTTGGCATTATTCCAGATTAGTTTTTTGTCTCAATTTAATTTTTGGGGGATAGTTCCTAACTATGTTTTATTGTTTGTAATATTTATAAATATTTTTGAAAAGCAAGAAGGGATAATCGGATTAATTTCAGCTTTATTAGGAGGGATTTTCATGGACATATTTTCTTTTTCTTCTGTTTATTTTTTTGGGTTTTACACAGTTATATTTTTATTAATTTATTTAATAATGAGATTCTTTTTAAGAAATTATGTTCAAGTTCCGATCATCAAACAAATTTGAAAATATTGAACCCCATGAAGTGATTCTTGATTCTTTGGCGCAAAAGAAAGAAGAGGAAATTGGAATTACCGGTAGAAGGTTTGAAGTCCCTATTTTAAGAAGAATTCTTCAAGCTTTTTTCTTTTTTTGTGTTTTAGTTATGCTTATTCTTTTTGGAAAGACACTTCAATTACAAGTTGTAGATGGAGAATATTTTGTCCAAAAGGCAAACGAAAATAATTTTATTATTAGTAGAATACAAGCAGAAAGGGGAGTTATATATGATAGAGACATGGAGCAGTTAGTTTATAATGGCTCTAGTTTTGATTTGGTTTTTTATAAGAGTTTTTTACCAACAGATGAAGGTGAATTCGATAGATTATTAAAAGAAGTTTCTGAAATAACTAAAAAAACTTTAGAAGAGATGAAGGTTATAATAGAAGAAACTTCTGGGCAAGAAGTATTATTATTTGAAAATTTAGATCATCAAAATCTTATTTTAGCTGAAACAAAAATAAGAGATTTGGATGGGTTTTCTATTAAAAATAATACTGTGAGAGAATATCTAGAAGGAAGTATTTTTTCTCACGTTATAGGATATACAGGAAAGATAAAAAAAGATGAGTTTGATGCAGCTAGAGAATATTATTCTATTACTGATTATATAGGAAGATCTGGTTTGGAAAAATATTATGAAGAAAGTTTAAGAAAAAACTCGGGAGAACTTATAAAAGAAAGAGATGCTTTGGGAAATGTTTTATCTCAGGAAATTACTTCTCAGCCTCAATCTGGAAATAGCTTGGTTTTATGGTTAGATGCTGGCTTGCAAAGGAAAATAGCTTCTGAAATGGAAGCTACGCTAAAAAGGATTGGTAGCAAAAAAGCTGTGGGAATAGCAATGGACCCACAAACAGGAGGTATTTTAGCTTTAGTTTCTTTTTCTAATTTTGATAATAATCTTTTTCAAAAAGGAGCAGACCCTAAAGCTCTACAGAATCTTTTAAACGATAATGCTAAATTAGAACCATTATTTAATAGAGCTATATCGGGAAAATATCCTGCTGGTTCTACAATAAAACCATTAATTGCGGCAGCTGCTTTAGAGGAAGATATAATATCTCCAACTAAAAATTTATATTGTAGTGGAGATATCACGATTGCTAATGAATATAATCCAGAGATAAAATATAAATTTACAGATCTTCATAATCATGGTTGGGTTGATCTTAAAAAAGCTCTTGCTGAATCTTGTAATGTTTATTTTTATACTATCGGAGGGGGATATGGAAACCAAGAGGGCTTGGGACCTACTAGAATAAAAGAGTATTTAGAATTATTTGGATGGAATGAAAAAACAGGCATAGATCTTCCTGGAGAAATATCTGGGTTTTTACCTGATAAAGAATGGAAAAGCGAAGTTTTAAAAGAAGGATGGTGGGATGGAGATACTTACAATTATTCAATAGGTCAGGGTTATGTTTTAATAACACCCATAGAAGTTATTAATTCTTACGCCTCTATTGCTAATGGTGGAACATTATATAAACCTCAAGTAGTGAAACAGATTTTAGATGTTTCTGGAATTATCCCTAAAGTTGTAGAAGAAATAGAACCTCAAATTATTAAAAATAATTTCATAAGTCAGGATAGTTTAAATATAGTTAGAGAAGGGATGAAACAAGCCGTTACTGGAGAAAATAGTCCTCAAGCAACAGCTTTGGATTTAAATTATCTTCCAGTAACAGCAGCAGCAAAAACAGGAACAGCTGAAACCTATAAAGAAGGATATTATCATAATTGGATTACAGCCTTTGCTCCTTATGATAATCCAGAAATAGTCTTAATGATAATGATAGAGGATGTAAAAGGTGTTCAAAGAGCTGTAACACCTCTAGCTTATGATATTTTAAATTGGTATTTTTCAGAGGAAAATTAGCTTGAAAATATGCTAATTTGGAGTTAAACTTATATATATGAAAACGATTAAAGAAATAAGAAAAAATAGACTAAAAAAGATTGATAGAGTAGTTAACGTGCAGGGAACAGCTTATCCCGAGAAGACCAAAAGAACTCATCAAATAAAGGAGGCTTTATCTGGTTTTACTTTACTATCTAAATCTAAAAAAGAGATTGTTTTAGTTGGGAGAATGAGATCCCTGAGAGGACACGGAGGATCTACTTTTTTAGATATAGAAGATGGAACAGGTAAAATTCAAGCCTTTTTGAAAAGGGACGGAGTTGGAGAAAAAAAATATGATTTCTTCCTAGATGTTTTTGATGTGGGAGATTTTTTAGAATTAAGAGGAACATTCTTTACTACTAAAAAGGGGCAAAAAACTTTAGAAGTTGCAGATTATAAATTATTATCAAAAAGTTTATTACCATTACCGGAAAAATGGCATGGGTTACAAGACACAGAAGAAAGATTTAGAAAGAGATATTTGGATTTAATCTTTAACGAAGAGGTTAAAAATAACTTTAAAACACGTTCTAAGATAATAACAGAGATAAGGTCTTTTATGGATAAGAAAGGATTTTTAGAAGTGGAAACTCCTACTATGCAGCCTATTTACGGTGGAGCTTCAGCAAAACCATTTAAAACTCATTTAAATGCTCTTGATATGAATTTATATTTACGTATTGCCCCTGAATTATATCTTAAAAGATTATTGGTTGGTGGAATGGAAAAAGTTTATGAGATTGGTAAATGTTTTCGTAATGAAGGTATGGATAGGTCTCATAATCCAGAATATACACATTTTGAATTTTATTGGGCCTATTCAGATCATAAAGATTTAATGGATTTTACTGAAGAAATGCTTGAGACGGTGGTAAAAAAAATATTTGGCAAATTAGAGGTTGAATATGAAGGAAAGAAGATTGACTTTAAGGCTCCTTGGCCACGAATTGAATTTGATAAGTTTTTAAAGAAAGAAACTAAGATTGATTTTTATGAGATAAATGAAGCTGCTATTAAAAAAGAAGCTAAAAAACTTGGGGTCAAAGTAGATAAAGGGGATGGAAAAGTGGAAATAGCTGATAAGATTTTTAAAAAATATTGTCAGCCTAAAATTTGGAATCCAACTTTTATTATTCATCATCCTTTAGAATCTAAACCTTTAGCTAAATCTCTTGAAAAAGAGCCTAAAAAATCAGCCAATCTACAATTAATAGTTGCTAATTGGGAATTGATTAATGCTTATTCTGAGCTTAATGATCCTGTTGAACAGAAAAAAAGATTTGAAATCCAAGAAAAATTATTTAAAACTGGGTTAGAAGATGCTCAAAGAATAGATGAAGATTATGTTGAGGCCTTAGAATATGGAATGCCACCTGCAGGAGGATTCGGTATGGGCATAGATAGATTTGTTAGTCTATTAACCAATTCTCATTCTTTGAGGGATATTATCCTTTTTCCAACAATGAAAAATAAATAATAATTATATGTTAGATATTAAATTTATTCGTCAAAATCCAAAAGAAGTTAAAGATGGTGCCAAGAAAAAAGGAATTGATATTGATATTGGTAATCTTTTAGATATTGATAAGAGAAGAAGAGAGGGGATACAAGCCCTAGAAGATATGAGAGCAAAAAAGAATGAAGCTTCTAAAGAAATAGTTTTATCTAAAGACGAAAATGAAAAGAAGAGAATAATTATGAAGATGAAAGAGTTAGATTCTAATAATGATAAATTAGATGAGAAGGTAAAAAGTTTAGATGAAGAGTTTAATAAAATAATGTTGGAAATACCTAATCTCCCTTTAGAAAATGTTCCTGTTGGAAAAGACGAAACAGAAAATATTGTTATTGAAACAGTTGGGACTAAGCCAAAGTTTGACTTTATACCAAAAGATTATATGGAATTAGGAGAAGCTCTTGATTTAATAGATGTTAAAAGAGCAGCTAAGACCTCTGGTAGTAGATTTGGATTTTTAAAAGGAAAATTAGTTTTAATGGAATTTGCTTTGATTAATCTAGTATTTGATAAATTACTCAAGAAAGGATTTACGCCTATTATTCCTCCTGTAATGTTAAAGCCTAAGATTGCAGAAGGAATGGGTTATTTAGAACAAAAAGATGATGAAGAGGCTTATTATTTACCCAAAGATGATTTATATCTTATCGGTACATCAGAACAGTCTTTGGGTGGTATGCACTCAGGAGATATTTTTGAGGCTAAAGAATTACCTAAAAGATATGTTGGTTTCTCAACTTGTTTTAGGAGAGAGGCAGGATCTTATGGGAAGGACACAAAAGGTATTTTAAGAGTTCATCAATTTGATAAATTGGAAATGTTTAGTTTTACAGAACCAAAAGATTCTGTAAAAGAACATAAGTTTCTTTTAGAAATGGAAAAAGAGTTAATGAAAGAATTAAATATTCCTTTTCATGTTCTTAGAATAGCTAGTGGAGATTTAGGTATTCCAGCAGCAGAAAAGTATGATATAGAGGCTTGGATTCCTCTAGAGAATAAATATAGAGAAACTCATTCAACTTCTAATTGTACTGATTTTCAAGCCAGAAGACTTAATATTAGATATAAGGAAAAGGATGGAAAACTTAATTTTGTCCATACCTTGAATGGTACAGCTTTTGCTATAGGAAGAATATTGATTGCTATTATTGAAAACTATCAACAAAAAGATGGAAGCGTTAAAGTTCCTAAAGCTTTACATAAATATTTAGATTTTAAAGAGATTAAATAATGAGCCTTGTTTTTATAAGATTCTTATTCTTTTTCTGATTTGCATGAGAGAAGAAACAATATCAATAAAAGGATTAAAAGTAAATTATAAAATTGCAGGAAGGGGTCCTGCGATTTTAGTTTTACATGGATGGGGAGGATCTTCTGATTCTTGGGTAAAAGTTCAAGAGAGATTATCTAACCAAAAATATACTGTTTTAGTATTAGACTTTCCTGGATTTGGTAAAAGTGTTTCTCCTAGTAGTCCTTGGTCCGTCGGAGATTATATGGAATTTTTATATTTTTTTATAAAGGAGATCTCAAAGAAAGAAAAAGGTTTTGGTTCATCTTTTTTCTTATTAGGACATTCTTTTGGTGGGAGAGTATCTATTAAATTTTCTTTAAAATATCCTGAAATGGTTAAAAAATTAATTTTATGTGATTCAGCAGGAATAAGACAAACACATGATTTAAAGGGATTTTTAATTTTTTTAACTGCTAAAATAGGAAATGCTCTTCTTGCACCTAAAATAATGGTTAGATTTAAAGACAGCGTTAGGAGTTCTTTTTATAAATTAATAAGAAATAGAGATTATGTTAAAGCTAAAGGTGTCATGAAAGAGACTATGCAAAAAGTTATAGAAGAGAATTTATTATCCCAATTAAAGGATATTGGTCATGAAACTTTAATTATTTGGGGGAGTAAAGACAAAATGGTTCCATTGAAATATGGACATGTGTTTAATGACAAGATAAGAGGATCGCAGTTAAAAATTATAAATGGAGTAGGGCATAGTCCTCATTTAGAATCTCCTGAAAAACTTTCTAAGTTAATTAGTAATTTTTTTAAATAATGGAAATAGAATTTATTGAAAATTCAAAAAAAGATTATTGGAATAAATTTATTCTTGAGAACAAAGGAAATTTCCTTCAGTCTTTTGAGTGGGGAGAATTTCAAGAAAATCTTTCTAAAAAAGTTTGGAGAATTTTAGTAAAGAGGGGAGAAAAAATAGTTTTAGCTACTCAGGTAATTGAAGAAAAGATGAAGTTCAAAAGATATTTTTACATTCCTTATGGCCCAATTTTTTCTTCTGAAGCTGATGCAGAATCTTTAGAGTTTTTATTGAAAGAGATTAAAAAAATAGCGGCAAAAGAAGGAGCTGTTTTTTTAAGAATAGAACCTATTGTTGATCTTCCTAAAACCAATATTTCTTTAAAAGATTCAACTAAAAGATTACAGCCAGAAAAAACAATGTTAGTTGATTTGAGCAGGGGAGAAGAAGAATTACTTCAGGCTTTTGAAAAAAGAACTAGATATAATATAAAATTAGCAGAAAAGAAAGGAGTTAAAATTAATATTTTAAATAATTATTCCAAAGAATTTTATAGTCTTTTAAGTAAAACAAAGGAAAGGCAAGAGTTTAAATCTTACTCAGAATCTTATTACGAAAAACTTTTAAATATAGAAGGGAATGATTTCCAAACAAAAATATTTTTGGCTGAATTTGAAGGAAAGCCAATTGTAGCTACTTTAGCTTTATTCTTTGGAGATAAGGTCACAACCTTGCATACCGGGTTTAATTATGATTATAGAGCTATAAAAGCTCCATATTTTGTTCGTTGGAGTATAATATTAGAGGGGAAGAAATTGGGTAAAAAAGAGTGTGATTTTTGGGGGATAGATGATAAAAAATGGCCAGGAGTTACTCACCTAAAAAGAAGTTTTAATGGTAAGGAAATAAAATACGGGAAAGGAAAGGAAATGATTTTTAATTCTGGTTGGTATTTTTTATATAATATATTAAGAAGAATATTATGAGTTATATATATTTATCCATTGTATTTTTTTGGGCTTTCCATATCTTACAAAGAGTTTTTTATTCTCTTTATATGTGGCAATTGAAAGAATATAGAATAGATAGATTTAGGGAAGAGATGACTAGGAATAAAAATATTATCTTTCCTGATATTGTTGTAATTTCTTTTTTATTTCTATCTGTAGTTATGTTTAGAGAAATAGATCAGTGGTTTTTAAATGCTTTGTTCGTTTTTTATTTCTTAGTTGGATTAAAATCAATTTATGGATTAATGAAGAGAAGATGGAAATTTCCAGTCTTAACTAAAAAAATGATTTTATTAATAAGTTTAGTTTTTATTGTTTCAGTGTTTTTCTTTTATATTTTTTTAGATAGATTTCCAATAACAATAATAATTTTTGAAATATTAATTCCTATTTTATTATTTATAGTTGTTCTACTGTTGCAAATACCAACTTTTTTTACTAAGAGATATATTTTTCAATTAGCTAGAAAAAAAAGAGAAAGCTTTAAAGACTTAATAGTTATTGGAGTTACTGGCTCATATGGAAAAAGTTCTACCAAAGAATTTTTATATACTATTCTTTCTGGTAAATACAATGTTTTAAAAACAGAAGGCAATATTAATACTGAAATAGGAATAGCTAATACTATTTTGTCTAAACTAACTGAAGAACACCAAGTATTTATTTGCGAAATGGGAGCTTATAAGATAGGAGAAATCAAAAGGTCTTCTGCTATAGTTAATCCTAAAATAGGAGTTTTAACTGGTATAAATCAGCAACACTTAGCTCTTTTTGGATCTCAAGAGAACATAATTAAGGGAAAATATGAGCTAATAGAGGCATTACCTTTAGATGGTATAGCTTTCTTTAACGTTAATAATGAATATTGTCGTAAGCTTTATGATAAAACTAATATTAAAAAAGAGACTTATGGAGAAAAAGCTGAAGCGCCAGGAGAAGAAAATATTTGGGGGGCTGTTGCTGTTGCTAAATATTTAGGGATGACAGAAGAAGAAATATCTAAAGGATTTGAAAAGATAAAAGATAGAATTGGAGGAATAAAATTTAAAGAAGGAATAAATGGCCTCACAGTTTTAGATGCTACTTATTCTGCTAATCCAGATGGAATATTAGCTCATCTAGAACATATAAAAAAACTTCCTGGAAAAAAGATAATGATCATGCCTTGTTTAATTGAATTAGGAACAGCTTCCTCGAATGTTCATCAAAAGATTGGAGAGAAAACAAAAGGAGTTTGTGATTTATTAATAATTACTAGTAAAGATTTTTATAATGATATTAAAAAAGGAAATCCAGAAGCAATATATATAAATAATGCTAACGAAATATTAAAAAAAATAAATGAAGTTTCTTCTTCGGGAGATGTTATTTTATTAGAAAGTAGAGTACCTGAAAAATTAAAGAAAATGTTAATAAAATGAATTTAAAACCAATATCAATCTCTTTGTCACCCAACACAGAAAAAGATGATATCTTTCTCGCTTTTAAATTATTATTTAAACCTTGGTCTTGGGAAAAAGGAAATACTATTAGGGAATTAGAGAATAAGTTCAAAGAATATTTAGGAGTTAATCATGCTATTTCTTTTAATAGTGGAAGATCTGCTCTTTTAATTTTGTTAAAATCTTTAGAAATAGAAAAGGGGAGTGAGGTGTTACTTCAAGCTTTTACTTGTAATGCAGCTTCAAACCCTATCATGTGGGCAGGATTAAAACCAGTTTATGTTGATTGCAATAAAGATACTTTTAATATTGATTTTGAAGACATAAAGAAAAAAACAAGTTCAAAGAGTAGAGTATTAATAGTCCAACATACTTTTGGATTATCAGCAGAAATGGATAAAATAGTTGAGTTTTGTGAGGAAAATAACTTAATTTTGATTGAAGATTGTGCGCATTCTTTAGGATCTACGTTTTCTGATAAAAAAGTAGGAACTTTTGGCAAAGCAGCTTATTTTAGTTTTTCTAGAGATAAGATTATTTCTTCTGTTTATGGTGGAATGTTAGTTACTAATGATTCTATTTTAACTGAAAAAATATATGAAACTTATAAAGATATAAAATTTCCTACGTTTTTTTGGATAAAACAACAACTGTTACATCCTGTTTTTATGAATATTTTAATTATTCCTACCTATAAAAGGTTAGGCAAATATTTATTAGTTTTATTTCAAAAATTAAACTTATTATCTAAGGCAGTTCATATAAAAGAAAAAAAGGGAGAGCTTCCTGGATATTTTCCAAAACGTCTTCCTAATGCTTTAGCTATTCTAGCTTTAAATCAATTTAATAAATTAGAAAAGTTTAATGCTCATAGAAAAATAATAGCTCAATTTTATAGAAATAATTTAGAAGAAACTTCTTTTACGGTTCCTGTTTCCAATAGCCAAATTTATTTAAGATTTACTTTAAAACATTCTAAAGCGCACGAGATTATAAAATATTTTTGGAAGAAGAATATTTTAATAGGAGATTGGTATACGAGCCCCTTAGCTCCAAAAGATACTAATTTAGAAAAATTACAGTATCAATTAGGATCTTGTCCTAATGCAGAGAATATATCAAAGACCACTTTTAATCTTCCTACTCATATTAATGTATCAGAGAAAGAAGCAGAAAAAATAATTAGTTTATTAAAGAAATATGAAAGTAATAGATATACAGAATAAAGATATTTGGGAAAATTTCTTTCTAGATTATAAAGATAAAACTTTTTTACAATCTTGGAATTGGGGAGAGTTCAATTTGGAAATGGGAAACAAGATTTGGAGACTGGGAATTTTAAATGAAGAAAAATTAATAGGTTTAGCTTTAATCTCAAAAATAAAAGCTAAAAGAGGAACTTTTCTTTTAATGCAGCATGGACCGACCATCCATCCTCTTTTTAAAAAAGAAGCTTTAAGCTTTCTTCTTAAAAAACTAAAAGTAATAGGAAAAGAAGAAAATGCTGATTTCATAAGGATGAATCCTTTATTAGAAAGGAATGAAGAGAATAAATTGCTATTAAAAGAATTAGGTTTTAAAAAATCTCCTATACATGCATCAGCTTATGAATCTACATGGAAACTTGATATTAATCCTTTAGAAGAAGATATTTTAAGCGAAATGCGTAAAACTACGAGGTATTTAATACGTCAAACATCAAATAATAAAGATATAGTTATAGAAAAAAGTGAAAAATTAGAAGATATAGATATTTATCAAAAACTTAATAGAGAGGTAGCTAAAAGACATAAATTTGTTTCTTTCTCTTCTGAATCTGTGAAAAATGAATTCAAAGTGTTTTTAAAAGACGAAGAATCTGTTTTATTCTTTGGAAAATATAAGGGAGAAATAACTTCAGCAGCTTTATTAATTTTTTGGTCGGGTATTGGTTTTTATCACCAAGCAGCTTCAGATTCAAAATATGCAAAATTTTCCATTCCTTACCTTTTACAATGGGAGGCCATAAAAGAAGCTCAAAAGAGAGGATGTGCGGTTTATGATTTTTGGGGATATGTTGATCCTAAGAAAGAGCCAAAACATCCATGGGCAGGTCCAACTTTGTTCAAAATGGGTTTTGGGGGTGAGGGATATGAATATATAAAAACCCAAGATTATCCGTTATCAGGCAAATATTTATTTATAAATATTTTTGAAAATTTAAGAAAGATAAAAAGAGGATTATAAATATGGTTAAATCATATAGAAAACCTCATACTTTTAAAAAGAAAAAGAGTATTTTTCGCAATAGACTTTTTTGGTTCGGAGTATTAATTTTTAGTTTATTTTGTGGAGCTATTTATTTTGTTTATTTCTCTTCTTTTTTTCAAATAAAAGAAATAATAATTGAGAAAGAGGATGTTTCAGAATCTCCTGGGATAACTTTTGTTTCAGATGAAACAATAGATGGTATTAGGAATTTAGCTAATGGAAAAATAGATGGGAAGATTGTTTTTATTAATACTAGAAGTATTTTTATTTTTAATTCAGGTTATTTAGAAAAACAAATAGCAGAAAATTATAAACAATTATATACGATAAAAGTAAGAAAACATTGGCCAGATAAGATAGATATCGCTCTCGGAAGAAAAGAAGGAGTCGTTTCGTTAAGAGTAGGAGAAGATTATTATTTGCTAGATGAGAATGGAGAAATCTTTGATAACGCAAGTTATATAGACAAAGATGGTTTGCCAATATTAGTTAAGCCAGATTATTTTTTAAATTCTGAAGAGAAAGTTTTTTCAAAAGAAGAATTAGTTAAAATTTTAGAGATTAAAGATAGACTCGTTTCTTTAAATGTTGAAGTTAGAGAATTCTTAATCTTTTCCAAAGATAAATTAATAGTAAATACTATTGAGGGTTGGGATATATATATTACTCTTCAAAGTGATATAGACTGGCAAATTACTAAACTAAACGCAGTTTTAGAAGAAAAAATCCCCTTAGATAGTAGGGGAGATTTAGAATATATTGAAGTGAGATTCGGAAATTTAGCTCCTATTAAGTATAAAGATTAATTTATAGATGAAATTTTAATTGAGTCGGGAGAATAAATCTTGTTTATTCGATTTTGTAAACGAAAATAGAATAACCCATTCTTGCTACGGGTGTATAGTTTTTAAGCCAATCGTAAAATCCGGTTTCTTGGTCAAACCCAGGAACAGGTTCACCGACTCCACCCTGCATCTGATTGAGAGATACGGCTACCCATCCTTTGGGGGCCTCTTTTATTTCTCTTGGTTTTAATTGCACGTATTTTTCTCCAAGCCAATATTCGGGATTCTCTCCTCCGAAGTAGTCAAGATATATCTTATCTATATTATTTGTTTCTACAAAAGCTAAAAGTCTATAAAAATCCTGGCCCCAATCATAATTTGAGTCTACGGCATATTTATATCCGTTTTCTGAACCTTCCGCTAATTCATTGTAATAGGAGATATAATATGGAAAAGCCATTAAGGAAGAAAAAATATACCAGACAAAAAGGATGACACTAGTCAGGATAAGGAATTTTTTAGTTTTTCCTCCACTTGCTTGGATTATTGATTTCAATCCTATAATCACAATCATAAATATAAACGGGATTGTTGGTAAAAGGTGTCTTATTCCTATATTAAGATTGCTGAAAATAGCCGTTCCCCAGTAAATACCTATAAAAATCAGGAAGGAAAAAATAGTGAAGTTTTCTTTGATCCAGCGCTTAACCGAAAGTCCATGTTTGAATATTAAAAAGGTCAGTCCGAGTAAAACCATTAAACTCATTAATGAGAAAGCTAAAGGAATTTTTAAAAGGAATATTATTGGGAAATAATACCACCAGGCAGAAGAGGATACTTCCCCTAAAAAATAGACCGTATTACCAAAGATAGTTCTTTGGCCGGCCATTAATACTCCTCTAAAATATTGAGAAAATGGTCTTAAAACTGGTTGGTCTACCATCCAGACGTCTAATTGTTTTAAAGTTTTTAATTCGCCCGGTGATAAATCTGAAATCGTATCTCTTTTTTGTTGCTCTACAGGATAGTTTTGTATGTGAAATTGATAAACGGGTCCGATAATAAAAATTAAAGCCATAAATCCTATAACTAGCGCTTTGATTAAATAAATAGAAAGATTTTTTATTTTCTTTTTGGGTTCTGAGAAAAGTAGGGAATATATTATTGTAATAATTCCAAAAAAAGGAATTAAAAGGATTAATGAGAACTTACAAATCATGGCTATTCCGAAAAACAGGGAAGCTAAAATAATATTTGATAGTCTGGGTTTATAAAGGAATTTTAACCAAAAATATGTGGCTATCACTGCTCCGAAAGCTGCTCCTACATCCGTCGTCACTAGTCTGCCGTTGGCCAGTATAGTTGGGGAGAAGCAGAAAATAATTAAAACAGCCAAAGCAGTTTTATTGCCAGCCAATTCTCTAGTCCATTTAAAGATAAGCCATCCGAGTAATAGCATTATTAATATCATCGGCAGACGCGCCCAGAATATTATGTCTTTAGGATTGTTTCCGGACTGATAGATTAATTTTGTTCCGAGATCAAACTGCACCCACCAAGCCGGAGCAGAATTTTCTTGCAACCAGGTTTGATCTTGGCTGGGAAAATTCAAATGTAGAAAAGTCAACGGTATGGCTGCAATGTCTTTCAAGAGTGGGGGATGTTCAGGATTTACCCGGTAGTCTTGTTTGGTCAGATATGAATATCCTGCCGGAATATGGGCCAGTTCATCAAATGTTAAGGAGTCTTTTTTCATACTGAAAAAAGCTACCGAGAACATCACGATGATTAATAGACCGGCAAGAATGTAAGTTAGTTTGTTAGACATGTTACATCCATTTCTTTTTACGAAAGTAAATTATTAGTAATCCCATTAAAAAAATCATAATTAATAAAATAATCCAAAATCCTAATGGAGATTTATCGAAGGGAATCTTTAAGTTCATCCCCCACATAGAAGCTATAAGGGTTAGAGGAAGCATTACAGCAGAGAACACAGTAAGCACTTGGATTACTTCATTAGTCTTAGTAGATAATAATGATTGGTTAGTATCTTCCATGGCTAGTATTGTTTCCTTAAATGTCTGGAGGGAATTCCAAGATTTTTTATAAGTAGCTATAATATCTGAAAAGTAAGGTGCAAACTCTTCTCCAAAATAAATAACACCTTCTTTTGATAATGATTCCAAATTTTCATTTTGTGGTTCTATTATTCTCCAGAAGTTAATTAAATCTGTTTTAACAAAAGATATCTCCCTAACCATTTCTTTTTCTTTCCCTTCAAACATTTCCTTTTCTATTGTTTCAAGTTTTAAGTTAAGTCTGTCTAATTTTATCAGACAGTTTTTCCATAATTCATTTAAAAGTAAAAAAAGAATATATCCTGCAGATCCTCCCATATATTTTTTTCTTATTTCAGGATAAAGATTGCATTTATCAAATAGTGATTTTAAAGGAAGTATAGATTTATAATGGCTGGTTATTATTACGTCTTTAGTAATTATGATATCTATTTCTCTTGGTCTAGTCTCTCTTGTTTCTTTCATGTGTACTGGATAATAAAAAGTCATAAAAAGGTAATCTTCATATGCTTCTACTTTTGGTCTATATCCGAAATTACTTAGTTCCTCTAAAACTAAGGGATGAAAATTAAAATTATCTTCTAAATATTTTATATCTTCATTGGTTGGATCTTGAATATCTATCCAAGTTACTTTTTCTCCAGTAATTATATTTTTCATATGCTGAATTTTTGTTTATAAAATGAAAGTCGAAATGAAAATTTTGTTTTCATCAAGTTTTTAATATTATTATATTGTACCAGTGTAAAAATTATTGACAAGGTTTTTCGTTATGATATTTTTAAATAATGAAATTTAATAAAGAATTAACCTTAGTAGTCGTCTTATTAGACATTTTAGCCTACTGACATTTGGTTAGCTTTATTAAATAAAAAATAAAAACAATAGACCTGACCAAATAAAGTGGTCAGTTTTCTTTTATAGTACATTGATACTAAAGCCAGGCTTTTGCCAGGGTTAGAAAAGATTTGTCATTATTAATTCGGCCTCGGCTTATAGTAAGGGAAATGTATACTGACATTCCCATTAAAAGAAGTCTCTGGTATCAACCATAGACTGAAAAATGGGAAGGGGAGTATACCATACCCCCTTAAAGAAACAGATGTTATGAATACTCCATAGATTTTCTACCTCTTTTTTATTTTATGTCTCACAATCTACCAGCGTGGACTAAGAGCCCCCTAAATGACTACAACATCACAAAGGTGGACAATCTACCGGTGTGGAGAAAGATCCTCAAAAGGAGCGAAATATCGTAAAGATGGATAAGTTGTTGTGAAGAAGGGATATTGTATTTATTTCCTTGCTGTTTTATAGTAAAGCAATGAGAACGTACAGTTTTAATAATAAGGGAAATATATTAATTAGTCTTGTCATCGGCTTCATTGCTACTAGTTTGATTTTTGGTAGTTTGTATTATTATTTTAAACAAAACCCAAAACCATCAGAACTTATTCAAGAACAGGTTGAAATACAAGAGGAGATTGTTTTTCTTGAGGAGAAACAATCATCTGTGGAAAATATTATTCCTCCCAAAGAAACTGATCAAAACGAAGAATGTCAAAATGAATGTTCTCAGATTGGATTAAGAAATTGTTCTGGCGATGGATATCAAACTTGTGAAAGTTATAATACAGACAGCTGTTTAGAGTGGAGTTCGATTACGGCTTGTCCTATAGATAATATTTGTCAGAATGGAGATTGTATTCAACAAAAAAGCAGTGTTGCTTTAGTTATAGATGAAGCTACTTATAATGTTTTATCAAACGAGATAGCAACATTTAAATTAGATATTGAACGTGATTCTAATTTTGATGTTTTTATTTTATATAAAAATTGGAGCAAAGCCGACGAAATACGAGATGAACTCATTAAATTGTTTCAGAATGAAGGATTAGAGGGAGCCATTTTGATAGGGAATATACCAATTACATACCATAGAACAGAATACCAGGGGAAAGTATATCCTGAGTCTCCTTCGGATTATTATTATCAAAAACTTAACGATAAGGATTGGACCAATGAAACAGTAAACACTATTACACAAAGCATAGATCAAAAAAGTGCTTATTCTCGAACAATTTGGACGAGCAGATTAATGTCACCTGGGAATGATTCTTCTAAAAAAATAGATCTTTTACGAGATTATTTTGACAGAAATCATAAATATCGTCTTGGACAATTATCGTATGATGGTATGTTATTCGCAGAAAGTATTGCTCAAGTTGATAATATTCAAGACCTGAATGATAAAGTTAACAATATTGCGAGTTATACTAATCTTTATAAGCAATCATCTAAAGTGGAAAATACCTATGCTATTGATAGTGGCGAAAGAAAAGATGGTATTTTAGAAAAAATTACCCAAAATTATGAAATAATGTCTTTTAATGTGCATGGCACCGCTCAGTCTCAATGGGTTGGCGGTGATCATTATATTACCAAAGAAGATATTATTAAAAATCCACCAGGTTCTTTATTTGTATCACTTGAATCTTGTAGTAATGGAGACATAAGTGATTCTGAATATATCGCTGGATGGTACCTTTTTTCGGGAAAAAGTTTATTAGTAAAAGCTAACAGCGCCGTAACTTTTTTTATAGATCAGGATAAATTAGAATCTTTGAAAGAATATAAACTAATTGCAGCCGGAATGAATTTCGGAGATATGTATAAAAATAGTCCAAATGGTCAGCAATCTATGTTATTGGGAGATCCAACATTACAAATAAGAGAGAAAAATATCGTGAATGGGCCAAAATTATTAGTAATGGATGAAAATATTATTAATTTGGGAGATAAAAACATTAACCAAGTCAAGGAAAGAGAAATTTTGAAAACTGTTAGAATAAAAAATAATGGTGGGTCTGTGCTAAAGCTATCTAATTATAATTTAAGATATAGTTGGTTAGATAGATCTTTGAATGAAGGAACAAGCTATCCTGCTGGTTCAATAGGATTTAGATTAACAGATAAATATATCGTTCCTCCAGCCACAGAAATTTCTATTCTTCCTGGAGAAATTAAAAATATTTATGTTTATATTCAGGGTATAAATTCTATTATTCCAGGAATATTCCAAATTTTATCAACATATATTACAAATGATCCTTTAAATCCATATTTAAAAATGGAATTAAATCTTACCTGGTATAAATAATATAAAATTTTCTGAGCAAAAAACTTCTGATAAAACCACCTGAGTGGTATTTTTTTATTTATGTCATACAATCTACCAAAGAAGACGAATAATTATTAGCACTCTTGACATTTGATTGCCAAATAGGGTATTATGGATTTATGCAAATTACCGAAAGGCAAAACCAAATTTTAGACAAATTGATAGAAGAGCATATCTCTTCTGCTCAACCTGTAAGTTCCCAATCTTTAGAAAAAAAGTATAATTTAGGTTTTTCCCCAGCAACTATCAGAAATGAAATGCATCAATTAACAGAAGCTGGCTATATATATCAACCTCATACTTCTGCGGGAAGATTACCCACTGATAAGGGTTACCGTTTTTATGTTGATAATTTATTGAAAGAAAAGAAAGACACTAAGACTAGTTCTGAATTTGATAATTTATTTGAAGAGGGGGCTGAAGACGAAGCAAGGCTTTTGCAATCGATTGTTAGAGATTTAGCTAAATCTTCTTCTTCCATGGCTTTTATTTGTAATTTAGATGAAAAGATTTTTTGGAAAGAAGGTTTAACAATTTTTAAAGAGCCAGAATTTAGAGAAGCAAAATTGTTTGAATCTTTTACTGGTTTTTTAGAAGAGTTTGAAAAAGATATAGAAGATTTTAAACTAGCTTCTGATTTAGAAATATTTATAGGGAAAGAAAATCCTTTTTACAATAGTCGAGAATTTAGCATTATTATTTCTCAGTGTAATTTTCATGGAGAAGAAAGGGGATTATTGGGGATAATAGGTCCCAAAAGAATGGCCTATAGAAAGAGCATTAATTCAATTAATAATTTAACAGAAATATTAAAAAACTTATGAAAGAAGATTTAAAGAAAAAGGGCGATGAATCTAAGGATTCACCTTGTGATTGTGGTTGCGATTGTGATTCTATGGACGAAGAATCTAAAGATTCTTCTCCGCCAGCCAATCAAGAGTTAGAAGAATGCCAAAAGCAAAGAGATGAGTATTTGGCAGGATGGCAAAGGTCAAAAGCTGACTTCATTAATCATAAGAAAGAAGAAATGGAAAGAATGGAAGGGATAATGAAGTATGTTGAAGAAGAAATGGCTTTACGACTAATTCCTCTTCTAGATAATTTTGATCTAGTTGAGAAAAATTTATCAGAAGAAGATAAGAAAGATGATAAAATTAAAGGAATTTTACAAATTAAAAATCAAATACAAGATATATTAAAGATCAGCTCTGTAGAAGAGATAAATACAAAAGAAACAAAATTTGATCCCAATTTTCACGAAGCAATAGAGCAAGTGGAGTCGAAAGAGGAATCAGGAACAATCTTAGAAGAATTACAAAAAGGTTATTTAATGAACGGCAAAGTAATAAAGCCGTCAAAAGTCAAAGTCGCGAAATAATTAATTAATTAAATAAATAAACATATGTCAAAGATATTAGGAATAGATTTAGGTACAACTTATTCTGCTATGTCAGTAATAGAAGGAGGTGAACCTAAAATTATAGAAAACAAAGAGGGAAGTAGAACTACTCCTTCTGTTGTTTCAATAACTAAACAAGGAGAAAGATTAGTAGGAGTTTTAGCAAAAAGACAACAAATAACTAATCCCCAAAATACTATATATTCTGCTAAAAGATTAATGGGTAGAAGATTTTCTGATCCAGAAGTACAGAGAGATAAAAAGTTAATGCCTTATGAAATTAAAGAGGCTTCAGATGGAGGAGTAGAAATTAAGATGGGAGATAAATGGCTAAAGCCTGCTGAAATTTCAGCTATGATTTTACAGAAATTTAAAGCAGATGCAGAATCTAAATTAGGAGAAACAATTACAGAGGCCATTATAACCTGTCCTGCTTATTTTGATGATTCTCAAAGAAAGGCAACAAAAGTAGCTGGTGAAATAGCTGGTTTTAATGTCAAAAGAGTTATTAATGAGCCTACAGCTGCAGCTTTATCTTATGGTTTAACTAAAAATAAAGATCAACAGATTGTTGTTTATGACTTTGGAGGTGGAACATTTGATATCTCCGTATTAGATATTTCAGCAGATACAGTAGAGGTAAAAGCCACAGGAGGAGATACTCATTTGGGTGGAGATGATTTTGATCAGAAAATAATGGATTGGTTGGTAGAATCCTACAATAAAGATGAAGGAATAGATTTGTCTAAGGATCAGTTATCTTTACAAAGACTAAAAGAGGCAGCAGAGAAAGCTAAAGTAGAATTATCCTCTTCAGTGGAATCTGAAATTAATCTTCCATTTATTACTTCTGATTCTGCAGGACCTAAACATTTGTATTACAAATTAACTAGAGCAAAGTTAGAAGAATTAGTTGGAGAATATGTTTCAAAATCTATTGATTTAATAAAGGCAACCTTAAAAGAAGCTAAATTAGAACCGAAAGACATAGAAGAGATAGTTTTAGTTGGTGGACAAACAAGAATGCCTTTAATTCAAGAAGAGATTAAAAAAGTATTTGGTAAGGAAGCTAATAAATCTATTAATCCTGATGAAGTAGTGGCTATGGGAGCTGCTATTCAGGCTGGTATTCTACAAGGAGACGTTAAAGATGTATTATTGTTAGATGTAACTCCTTTGTCTCTAGGAATAGAAACTATGGGAGGAGTTAATACTGTTTTGATTACTAAAAATACAACTGTCCCTACTTCCAAATCTCAGGTGTTTTCTACAGCCGCAGATAATCAACCTTCAGTAGAGATACATGTCTTACAAGGAGAAAGACCTATGTCGCAGGACAATAAGTCTTTAGGAAGGTTTATGTTAGATGGTATTCCACCTTCTCCAAGGGGAGTTCCTCAAATTGAGGTTGCTTTTGATATAGATGCTAATGGAATCCTTGAGGTAACTGCAAAGGATAAAGCTTCTGGGAAAACTCAATCTATTAGAATAGAGGGGTCCACCGGTATTTCCAAAGAAGAAGTAGAAAGAATGAAGAAAGAAGCTGAAATACATGCCACAGAAGACAAAAAGAAGCAAGAAGGAATTGAAGCTAGGAATATAGCTGATAATTTAATTTACACTACTGAGAAAACTCTAAGAGATATGGGAGAAAAAATATCTGCTGAAAGTAAAAAAGAGATAGATGAAAAGCTTGAGGGTTTAAAGAAACTTAAAGATAGTGACAACTTAGAAGAGATAAAACAAAAGACAGAAGAACTTTCTCAAGCAATTCAAAAGATTGGTGCTGAACTATATAAAGATCAACCCAAAGGAGATAACCAAGAAGCTGGTCAAGATCCTAAAGAGGAAACCCCAGCTGAGGAAGCAACAGTAGAAGAAAAACCCAAAGAAGACAAAAAACCTGAAGAAGGTGAATCTAAAGAAAAAGAATAATGGCAGATTTTTATGAAGTCTTGGGAGTTTCCCGAGATGCCTCTCAGGATGATATTAAAAAAGCTTATAGAAAATTAGCTCATAAATATCATCCTGATAAAGGAGGGGATGAAAAAAAGTTTAAGGAGATAAATGAAGCTTATCAATCCTTATCTAATAAAGAAAAAAGAGACCAGTATGATCAGTTCGGCAGTACTTCTGATCAATTTGGTGGTTTTGATCCTAATCAAGGTGAATTTGATTTCGGTCAGGGGTTTGGAGGAGGAATGGAGTTTGATTTAGGAGATATAATGGAACAGATGTTTGGTTCTGGTCGAAGACAGAAAAAGACAGATGTTAAAAGAGGAAGAGATATAGAGGTTGAATTAAACTTAGAATTAAAAGATATTTTAGTTGGGAAAGAAAGAGAAATAATTTTAGATAAAATGATTTCTTGTTCTAGATGTAGCGGAACAGGAGGAGAGCCTGGTTCAAAGGTTAAAGAATGTTTTTCTTGTAGAGGAGCAGGACAAGTTCAACAAATAAAGAGAACTCCTTTTGGTTCTTTTACTAGAGTTACTACTTGCCCAGAATGTCAGGGAGAGGGGAATAAACCAGAAAAGCTTTGTAATGTTTGTAAGGGAGA
>JBDRIW010000030.1:0-7941 GCA_043815465.1 Candidatus Nealsoniibacteriota bacterium
CTTTGACTGCATCTGGATGTCTTTTATCAGTATACTTAGCTTCTTGTCTATATGTAGTAACCTCTATCTCTTTTAAAGATTCTTTTTTGCTTTTAGTATGAACAGTTACAGTTAAAAACTTATTCTCATAAAAACTATTAGGGAATACCTTCTTAATCTCTTCTGGGGAAGCTGAAGTAGTAATGTCCCAATCCTTAGGATCTACTCCACTTAGAATATCTCTGACACAACCTCCTACAGCAAAAGCTTCAAACTTTTTCTTTTCTAGATTTTCTATTATTGTTTTAACTTCTTTTGGGATTACCATTTAATAATATTAACCCAAAAATCTATCTATTTCAATCTATTGTTTAATATGAACTTTTGTAATATAATATATGGAGAACATCATGGGAGTTCGTAAAAATTATGCATTTAAGACTAGAAGATAAAAACAGAGCAATTAATCTCCGAATTCAAGGAAAAGCTATAAAGAAATAATGGACGTTATTCCTAATCTTTCCAAAAGCACCTTGTCAGGATGGATAAAACATGTTAAACTAACGCAAGAACAAGAAGAGAAGTTAGAAAATAACATCAAAAAGATTGTTTATACTGCGCGAATCAGAGCAGCATTAACAAAAAGAAAAAATAGGCAAGAAAGAATTAAAAAAATTATTAAAAAAGCTGAAAAAGAGTACACCGCTTTTTCAAAGAATCTTCTTTTTACAATTGGACTAGTGCTTTATTGGGCGGAAGGGGGTAAAAAAACCGAAATTTTTCAATTTTCTAACTCTGACCCAAGTGCCGTAAGGGCTATGATGAGATGGTTAACAGAAATTTGTCGGGTCCCAAAGGAAAAAATTAAATTTCGAATATTCATTCATAAAATTTATGCCCACGAAAATTGTGAAGAATTTTGGTCTAAAATTACTGGAATCCCAACTTCTAATTTTCAAAAAACTATCTATAAGCCCACCCCACATAAATTAAAGAAAAATCAGGGATACAAAGGATGTGTTCAAATTCGAGTGCCTAAGTCAGAATTTTTTTGGAAGGTAATGGGATGGATAAATAAACTTATTGAAAAATCTCATTTTAAATAAGCCCCCGTGGTCTAATCGGATAAGGCGCCGCGCTTCGGACGCGGAAATTTGAGGGTTCGAATCCTTCCGGGGGCACTAAAAAGCTTGCCCTCATAGCTCAATTGGTAGAGCAGGAAGCTCTTAACTTCAAGGTTGTAGGTTCGAGTCCTACTGGGGGCACTAAGTAATAAAACTATGTTAAAAACAGAAACAAAAACAAAGCTAATAACAAAATACAAACTTCATGAATCTGACACGGGATCCCCCGAGGTTCAGGTTGCCTTATTATCTGATGAGGTTAAAAAACTTCTTTTACATTTAAAAAAGAACCCCAAAGATGTTCATTCTAAAAGAGGTTTACTAAAAATGATTTCTAAAAGAAAAAGTCTTTTAAACTTCTTGAAAAAAGAAGATACAAGAAGATACAATCGTCTAATTAAAAAAGTTGGATTGAGAAAGTAATATGGGAGCAATAAAACATTCAGGCCAAAGAGTGGCCGTTTTACTAGACGTACAAAATCTTTATCACTCTGCTAAAAATCTCTACCAAGCTCGTGTTAATTTCGGGGCTATTTTGAAGTCGTCTATTGCAAATAGAAACTTAATTAGAGCATTTGGTTATGTTGTTAAAACTAAAACTGGGGAAGAAAAATCTTTTTTTGAAGCTTTAATTAAACTAGGGATAGAAACTAGAGTCAGAGATTTACAAGAATTCTTCGGAGGCCAGAAAAAGGCTGACTGGGACGTAGGAATAACAGTAGATGCTATTAGAATATCTGACAGTGTAGATGTCGTTGTTTTAGGCTCTGGAGATGGAGACTTTATTCAACTAGTGGAATATTTAAAAAACCAAGGGAAAAGAGTTGAAGTTATAGCTTTTGGAAAAGCAACCTCTGCTAAGCTGAAAGAGGTCGTAGATGAATTTATTGATTTATGTGATTCTCCGTCAAAATACTTAATAAAAAAATGAAAAGAGAAATATTCAAAACAGAGATTGAAGGAAAAGAATTAAAGATAGAAATAAATGATTTGTCCGAACAAGCTTCGGGCAGTGTTTTAGTCCAATCTGGTGATACTGTAGTAATGGCTAATGTAGTCATGTCAAAATCAGAAAGAGAAGGAATAGACTTCTTTCCTTTATCTGTAGAGTATGAAGAAAAATTTTATGCTGCTGGAAAAATATTAGGTTCTAGATTTTTAAGAAGAGAATCTAGACCATCAGATGAAGCCATTTTAACCGCTAGATTTATAGATAGATCAATAAGGCCTCGTTTTCCAAAAGGATTAAAAAAAGAAGTTCAAATGATAGTCACTTGTTTATCTTGGGATGGAGAGAATGCCCCTGATATTTTAGGGCTAATTGCAGCTTCTTTAGCTTTATCAATATCTAACATACCTTGGTCAGGACCAATTGCCGCTTTAAGGCTTGGCAGAAAAGACGGGAAGTTTTTAGTTAATCCAACATATACAGAAAGAACAGAAAGTGAATTTGATTTAACTGTTGCTGGCTTAGAGTCTGAATTTGCTAAACACTTAGGAAACGATGAAAAAGACAAAATATTAATTAATATGATGGAAGCTGAAGGGTCAGAGATTGAAGAAGGTTTATTTGCAGAAGCGATAGAGGCAACAAAGCCTTATTTAGAAAAAATAATAAACTTCCAAAAAGAAATAACAAATAAAGTTGGGAAGGAAAAGATTGTTTTTGATGGAAACTTATCAGATAAAGAATTAGAAAAAGAAATTAAAGAATTTATTGGAGACAAACTAGAAGACTCTTTATTTCAAAAAGATAAAACAAATAGAATGGAAGATGCTAATGATCTTAAAGAAGAACTGATTGTATATATAGAAGAGAAACATCCTGGTGAAAATAAAACAAACTACATAAATGATTTCTTTGAACAAGAGATTGATAGATTGGTTCATGAGAACATATTAGAAAAAGATAGAAGAGTTGACGGAAGAAAATTAGACGAACTAAGAAAAATAGAGACAGAAGTTTCCATACTCCCAAGGCCTCACGGTTCAGGTCTTTTTGTTAGAGGACAAACAAAGACTTTATCTGTCGTAACATTGGGAGCTCCTGGAGATGTAAAATTAGTAGAAGGAATAGAGTCTGTAAGAAAAAAGAGGTTTATGCATCATTATAACTTCCCTCCTTATTCCTCTGGAGAAGTTAAACCCTTAAGGGGTCCCGGGAGAAGAGAAATAGGGCATGGAATGTTAGCAGAAAAAGCTATATCCCCTATGCTACCCACAGAAGAAGATTTTCCATACACAATTAGAATAGTAACTGAGATATTATCTTCTAATGGATCTACCTCTCAGGCTTCCATATCAAGCTCTTCTTTAGCTTTGATGGATGCAGGTGTTCCTATTAAAAAACCTGTAGCAGGAATTGCTATGGGGCTTATGTCAGACTATAAAGGAGCATATAAGCTAGTAACTGATATTCAAGGACCAGAGGATCATTATGGAGATATGGATTTTAAAATAGCTGGAACTAGAGACGGTATTACCGCGGTTCAAATGGATGTTAAGATAGAAGGGGTAGGAAAAGATGTTATAAAACAAGCCGTAGCTCAAGCTAAAACAACTAGAATAAAGATCCTAGACGAAATGAAAAAAACTATAGATAAACCTAGGGAAACATTATCTCCTTATGCTCCAAGAATTATTGTACTTCAAATTAATCCTGATAAAATAAGGGATGTCATTGGTCCTGGTGGTAAAATGATAAATGAGATCATAGATGCCTGTGGAGTTTCAATAGATATAGAAGATACAGGAAAGATATTAATTACTTCCGCAGACGAAGCCTCTGGAGATAAAGCTTCCGCTTGGGTAAAAGATTTAACTAGAGAAGTTAAGGCTGGTGAAATGTTCCAGGGAACAGTAAAAAGAATTATGGACTTTGGAGCTTTTGTAGAAGTTCTACCTGGGCAAGAAGGTTTAGTTCATATCTCTCAACTTGCAGATCACCGCGTAGAAAAAGTAGAAGACGTAGTAAAGTTAGGAGAAGTAATCCCTGTTAAAGTAATAGGCATAGACGAACAAGGAAGAATAAATCTTTCACACAAAGACGCTAAATAAAAACTACTATGGAGGGGAATGAAAATAAAAATCAAACGCAGGAACCCAAAGAGGACAAGGAGGTTTTGGGTACCCCTTCAGAAGCTGAAATAGAATCAGACCCTGAAACAAAAGTTGAAATAGAACCAACACCTGAACTAACTCCAGAGCCAGAGCCAGAGCCTGACCCTAAGCCAATTTCAGAACTCGAGACAAATCCAATTTCAGAACCAATAATAACTTCCGAACCCGAGGATCAAGAAACGATTCTTCCTAAAACAAAAAGGCCATTGCCTCCGGAGATGCCCATAGAAGAAAAGAAAGATCTTCTTTCTCGGGCAGAAATTAAAACAATGGCCAAAGATGTTTCTGAGTTAAGAGAGACAGAGGCTGAAAGGGAAAAAGAAAGAATCGCTAATTTAAAAATAAATCAAAGTATTCCGAAATCAATAGAAGAATTACAGCCATCCCCTGTTCCTAAAATAAATGAGAAAGAGGAAGAGAAATTAGGAAAATTAATACCGAAATCGCTTAAAAGGCCTTCTGTTTTTCAAAAAATAGCGATAAGAATCGTGGCTGTTTTATTTTTAATTCTCACTATCGCTTTCTTCTATTGGTTTTTAAATATTAAATTAAACCAAAAAACAGAAATAACTCCCGTAGAACAAGAAACAGAAAATGTGGAAGAGAGTAAAGAAGCTATGGATACTGGAACAAGCTCAATAGAAGAAACTACCATCCATACAGAAGAAGAAACGATAGAGCCGATAGAAATTATTAAACCAGAAACTTTAAACAATATCGTAACTTGGGGGTTTTATATTCCCAAAAGCCCAAGATTAATAGATACTATTATTATTCATTCAATTTATAACGCCTTAAGTGGAGATATTCATAGCGTTGAAAAAGTTATTGAAGAATTCAAACTATATAAAGTAACTTCTCATTATTTAATTGATACTGATGGAATTATATATCAATTAGCCCCCGATGAGGCTATTGCTTATCATGCTGGAAGAGGAGAAATGCCAGATGGAAGCAGAAAAAACATAATAAATAATTTCTCCTTAGGTATTGAAATGCTATATTCTAATACAGAAACACCAAATAAAATTCAGTTAGAAAAATTAGTAGAGTTGACTTCTTATTTAAGAAAAGAATATAATATACCAACTGAAAATATCTTAGGACATAAAGATGTTTCCCTGGGCGGAAAAGATGATCCTTGGAATTTTGAGAAAAACGACCTTATAAATTTACTAAAATAATCATTAACCACAGAGCTTGCAAAATAAACGAAGGTCGAAATGAAGATTTATCTTCATTAAGCAACCCTAAAATATTATGGATAAAAAACTTATAGAAGAATTAAAAATAAAATTAGAAACAGAGAGAAAAGACCTAGAAAATAATTTAAAAAGTTTTGCGACGAAGGATGACAAACTTAAAGATGATTGGGACACAAAATTCCCAAACTGGGAAGGAGAAACTGGAGGAGCAGCTTTAGAAAAAGGGGCTGACCAAGTAGAACAATACGGAAATATGTTAGGAGTAGAACACAGCTTAGAAGCTCAATTAAAAGATGTAAATAAAGCTCTAGAAAAGATAGAAAAAGGAACTTACGGAAAGTGTGAAAATTGCGAAGGATATATGCCAGAAGAAAGACTCAAAGTATTTCCCTCAGCAAAAATATGTATAAAATGTGAAGGTAAGTAATTTTTTTTTCAATTAAAAAGCCACTTAATTTTAAGTGGTTTTTAGTTAAATACTTTTATCTGGCAAAAGGATTCCTTGCCCCATATACTCCAAAATGTATATGGCATCCTGTAGAGTGGCCTGCCCCAGAAGTTCCTGGTTTTCCGCCCATTAAGGCAATAGCCTGTCCCTGAGAGACCTTGTCTCCGACATTTACTAAACTAGCTGAAATATGTCCATAATAGGTCACAACTCCATTTGGATGTTCTATGGTCATATGATTCCCATATCCATTAAGAGCGTATTTAGAAGTAGAATTAGTCGTCTTTATTTTTAAGACTGTTCCAGCTGCGGCAGAATAAATAACTCCTCCACATTTTCCGTTGCTGAAATCAATAGCATTGGAAAAATGTAATCCTTGGGTAATTTTAGTTTCACAACCAGCTATGGGACAGATAAAGTAGCTGTCTGCCAATGGTGCGTTTGAGGGAGCATAACTATACGAATTCTTTGGTTTTGTCCCATTTGGAATTATTAAAATATCTCCTGCATATATATCTCCTTCACTAGATAAATTATTGAAAGCCAATAAGTCTTCTGTCTTGGCTTTATATTTTTGTATTATTACAGAAACAGTATCTCCCGATTTAACATAATGTAATACTCCTGTTACAGGAAGAATGACTAATTTTTGTCCAGGATTAATTAAAGAGCTACTGTTTAGTTCATTGGCCCATAAGATAGTATTTAAGGAAATGCCAAATTTTGAAGCTATAGAAGAAAGACTATCTCCTGATTCTATCTCATATTCTGTAATTATCTTTTTGGTATCTGCATAATCATACCCCCCTATTAAAGCGCCTAGGACTTGAGGAGAAAAAGAACTCGGAGGAGTAGATGCTTTAAGAGTATTTTCTTCTAACACTAAAAGTTCTGGAGAATCTGGAAAGGAAGTATTTAATGTTCCAGCAAAAGAATCTTCCTCTGTTGCTTTCTCTACTGACATAGCCAAAGAAGCTAAAGAAAAATCCCCTTTATTATATAGGGAATTTGATGCTGAACCAGAAAACAAAGAGATCAAAACAAACATTAATATTGTAATAGATCCTAAACAAATAAATGGATCCTTATGAGATCCTTTAATTTTGCTTTTGTTTCTATGGAAATAAGATTTCAACCCCAAAAAGGGCTTTAAATAACTATCCATTTATCTTAATTAAGGATATCTTATTGGTGTCTATAGTCAAGCAGTTTATCCACAAGTTAAAATTCATGATAGAATAAGAAAACAATGAATTCTTTAAAGGACAACATTAGATTATTGCTCAAAAAACATAATATTCAACCCTCTAAGGGATTGGGTCAGAACTTTTTAATAGATGGGTCTGCTATAAACAAAGTTGTATCAGCCATAGACTTTAAGTCCGACAATACAATCATAGAGGTCGGTCCTGGTTTTGGTATTTTAACAAAAAGATTAGTAGAAAAAGCTAAAAAAGTAGTAGCCATTGAGAAAGATCCTAATATGGTGAAACTGCTAGAGGAAGAGTCTTCTTTGTCCAATAATCTAGAAATTATTAACTCAGATATATTAAAATGGGAGCCAGAAGAAGCCAATTATACTTTAGTTGGAAATATTCCTTTTTACTTAACGGCTCCAGTTATTAGAAAATTCTTAGAGTATAAAAATAAACCAAAACAAATAGTTTTTATAATACAGAAAGAAGTAGCTCAAAGAATATGTGCCAATCCCCCAAAGATGAGTATTTTAGCCGTTTCTGTCCAGCTATATGCAGAAGCTAAAATAATTTCTTATATTAAAAAAGATTCTTTTTGGCCTAGTCCTAAAATAGATTCAGCTATTATTAAAATAGTTCCTAAAAAAGAAAAGTTAAAAGTAGATACTGACTTATTCTTTAAAGTGGTAAAGGCTGGATTTTCTCAACCCAGAAAACAATTGTTGAATAATTTATCAACTAAATTAAATGTTGATAAAATTAAGATATTGAGCTGGTTATCAAAAAATAATATAAAACCAGAATTGCGAGCGGAAACTTTAGAAGTAAAAGATTGGATTAATCTAACTAAAAGTTTTAAAATAGACTAA
>JBDRIW010000031.1:0-3995 GCA_043815465.1 Candidatus Nealsoniibacteriota bacterium
CAAACACTTTCTAATTTAGAAATGGCTCGTAAGAATAATTTAGTTATAATTCCAGCTATTAATAAAATTGATTCTCCACAAGCTCAAATAGAAGAAACAAAGAAAGATGTAGCTCAATTATTAAACATTAAAGAAGAAGAAATATTTTTAATTTCAGCTAAGAATGGAGACAATGTGAAAGAAGTTTTAGAAGAAGTTATTAAAAAAGTTCCTCCTCCAACTGGGAAAGAGTCCAATCCTTTTAGGGCCTTAATATTTGATTCTAAATTTGATTCTTATAAAGGAATTATATCTTACGTTAGGGTTATGGAGGGGAGTATTAAATCTGGAGAAAAGTTTAGTTTACTTCAAACTAAAGAAAAAGGAGAAATAAAAGAGATAGGATTCTTTAAGCCTCAACTTGTTAGTTCTCTGGAATTAAAAGCAGGAGAAATAGGATATATAGCTACTGGGATAAAAGAAACAGGAAAAGTAAGAGTCGGGGATACGGTGGTTAAAGATTCTAGTCTTTTGCCTTTACCAGGATATAAAGAACCAAAGCCCGTTGTTTTCGCTTCTATGTATCCTGAAAACCCAGATGATTTCGAAAATTTAAAAGTCTCTTTAGCTAAATTAAAATTAAACGATGCATCTTTTACTTTTGAACCAGAATCAAAAGAATCTCTAGGAAGAGGTTTTCGTTGTGGTTTTCTAGGTTCTTTGCATGCTGAAATAATATCAGAAAGACTAAGAAGAGAATTTGGATTAACTCTTATCATTTCTTCTCCCTCTGTAGTTTTTAAGGCACTTAGCCAAAAAGATAAAGAATTCTTTATTTATTCTCCTTCTGACTGGCCAGATCCAGGTTCTGTTAAAGAATTTCAAGAACCTTGGTCTAAGTTAGAGCTAATAACTCCCTCACAATTCATGGGAAGAGTTTTAGAGTTAGCTGAAGAATTGGGTGGCAAACAGATTGAAACAAAATATTTTGGAATGGATAAAATTATATTATTATACGAAGTTCCTTTAAGAGGGATAATTACTGGTTTTTATGATAATTTAAAGGGGGTTACCAAAGGATTAGCTTCAATGGACTATGAAATAACAGGATATAAACCAGCTCAATTAGTTAAGCTAGATATATTAATAGCTGGTAGAAAAGAGGAAGCTTTGTCTAAAGTAGTTCGGAAGGAAGCAGCTCAGAAAGAGGGGAAAAAAATAGTAGAAAAGCTAAAAGAATCTTTACCCTCTCAGCTTTTTTCTGTCGCTCTTCAGGCAGCTGTTGGGTCAGACGTGGTGGCTAGAGAAACAATAAGTTCCAAGGGGAAAGATGTAATATCTGGTTTGTATGGGGGAGACTATTCAAGAAAAAGAAAAGTTCTGGAAAAACAGAAGAAAGGAAAGAAAAGATTAAAAGGAAAGGGAGTAGTAAATATTCCTTCCAAGGTATTTTTAGATATGTTTAAATCGAATTAATTTTGTGCTAATCTTTAGAGGATTGGAGCTAAAGAAAAAGAGATCATACTTAAAACAATAAGAGAAGCAAGAACAATCCAAATTATTCTACCTATTTTTTTTGAATTAAAACTCATAATATTATGATATCAAAAAAAGGAAAAATAAAAAAGGAAAATAACTTTCAGTCATTATTTTTTTTAACAATTGTTGGTATTGTTTTTGTTGGAGCAATGGCATTCTTAATAATTTCTAATGTTCGTATAACTCAAAAAAGAACAGAATTAAAAAGTCAGATAAATACATTGCAACAAGAGATATTGTTATTAGAAGACTTAAAAATAAGATATAAAGAAGGATTAGTTAAAGCAGAAGAAGTGGCTTATTGGGAAGAGAGGTTAAGAGAACAAGGATATAAAAAACCAGGAGAAGAGGCTATAGTTGTTTTACCTTCCGATGAAAGTGAAGGAGAAAAAATAGATGAAAATAAAAGTTTTTTGGATAAAGTAAAAGGATTCTTTGGGTTTTAAATGCGGGATTAGTATAATGGTAGTACGTGACCTTCCCAAGGTTAGGGCGCCGGTTCGATTCCGGTATCCCGCTCGCCAGAGTAGCTCAGTGGTAGAGCAAATTTTTCGTAAAAATTAGGTCGTGGGTTCGAATCCCACCTCTGGCTCCAATATAATTTATCCTTTCATTGACAGCCCTCTATCAGGCCTTGTATGATGAAGTATAAAAGGTTAATTATAAGTTTTAATAAATAATAAGTATGGAAGAAGTAAAAAAACTTTGTCACGATTGTGAAAAAGAGATAGAAGTAGAGGGAGAAGAGATAAAAAATGGTGTTTTGTTAAATTATGAGGAAGATGGAGAGAAAATAAGTGTTTTTAAGTGTAAAGAATGTCACGAAAAGAATCCTAGTTTAACTAATTTTAGGAAATGTGAGGTTTATTCTAGAATAGTGGGATACTTAAGACCAGTTCAACAATGGAATGAAGGGAAAAAGTTAGAGTTTGAGACAAGAACAGAATATAAAATATCTGAAATATAAATATTATTAATATTTAAAAATATGTCATTTCAAGTTAATATTGAAAAATCAGCCAAAGAGAATAATTTTTTTAGAAAAGTTCTCTATACTGGGAAAAATGCTCAGTTGGTTTTAATGTGTCTTGCTCCCGGAGAAGATATAGGAGAAGAGACGCATAATACCATAGATCAATTTTTTTATTTTGTTCAAGGAAAAGGAGAATTAGTAATTAAAGGAAAAGCAAATCCATTTAGTGAAGGAGATGCAATTTTTGTTCCAGTTGGAACCTTACATAATTTTAGAAATACAGGAACAGAATCATTAAAATTGTTTACTACTTATTCTCCTCCCAATCATCCAGATGGGACTATCCATGAAACCAAAGAAGATGCCGAAAAGGCAGAATATTAAACTTAAATTTTAAAATACCTTCTTTACGCCGAAGGTGTTTTTTGATAGAATTTATTAAGTATGAAAAACATTTATGAAAGGGTAGAAGGTTTAAAAAGTAAACTCCTCATACTCGAGGACTGTCTTTGACTTAGATAAAAAAGAAAAGAAAATAGTTGAACTAGAGAAAGATAGTCAGGATCCTGATTTTTGGAAAAAACAGGAAGAGGCTGCTGAAAAGAGTCAAGAACTAGGTTCTCTAAGAGAAGAAATACGGGAATTTGCTATTTTTAAGCAAGAAGTGAATGAATTTGGGGAGTTAGCTAAAGAGTCAAAAGAAGAGGAAAGTTTATCTGAAATGCTAGATGATTTGGAAAATAAAATAGGAAAGTGGGAGTTACAGATATTCTTATCTGGTAAATATGATAAAGGAAATGCTATAGTGTCAATTTATTCTGGGGCAGGAGGTCAGGATGCTCAAGATTGGACGACAATTCTTTTGAGAATGTATGAAAGATATTGTTCTTTTAGAGGATTTCAGGTTAAAATATTACATCAGTCTTTTGGGGAAGGAGGTGGGCCAGAAGGAAGAATTGGGATTAAGGCTGTTACGCTAGATATTAAAGGAAAATATGCATTTGGTTTTTTAAAAAAAGAAACAGGAGTTCATAGGCTAGTAAGATTATCTCCTTTCTCTTCAAAATCATTACGTCATACTTCATTTGCATTAGTGGAAGTACTCCCCAATATTACAAAAGAAGATGAAGAGGAATTAAAAATTAATCCAGCAGATTTAAGAGTTGATACCTATAGAGCATCTGGCCCTGGAGGTCAGTATGTTAATAAAAGAGACTCTGCTATTAGGATAACTCATTTGCCAACAGGTATTGTTGTCTCTTGTCAGGTAGAAAGATTGCAGGGAAGCAATAAAGATAGGGCTATGAAAGTTTTGTTGGCCAAACTTCATCTTTTAGAAGAAGAAAAGAAAAATAAAGAATTGAAAAAAGTTAAAGGTGATAGTATTTCCGCTAGTTGGGGAAATCAGATACGTTCGTATGTTTTACATCCTTATAAATTAGTTAAAGACTTAAGGACTGGAGTAGAATCTACAAATACTGAAAAAGTATTAGATGGAGAATTA
>JBDRIW010000032.1:0-4603 GCA_043815465.1 Candidatus Nealsoniibacteriota bacterium
AATAAAGTGGTTAAAGAAGTACTTAAAGAACGACTTAATGTCTGATTTAAAGAAATATTAACTGTATCTTGATAATCCTTTCCTTCTCCCCTAATTAAGTTCTCCCTTATTCTGTCAAAGACAACAACCGTATTATTAATAGAGTAGCCTAAAACAGTTAACAGAGCCACAATAACAGGTATAGTTATCTGAACTCCATAAAACTTCCCAAGGAAAGCGAATACTCCCAAAGGAATTAAAACATCATGGAATAAGGTAAATAAAGCAGCTATTCCATACTGCCAAGACTTAACTGGAAAAATTAATCTACGAAAAGCTAAAGCGATATAAGAAACTACAGCTATCAAAGAAACAACTATAACTAATTTAGTTTTTTCTTTTAATTCCTTTCCTATAACAGGACCTATGGATTCAAACCTTAATTCCTCCACTTCCCAACTCTCTCCAATCTTATCTAACACATTTTGATGAATAGATTCTGAGATATCTGGCATTCTTAGAATTAGTCCATTTGATTCTGTAGATTGTAAATATAATTCTCCCAAATTAAGATCTATTAAGATTTCATTTATTTTATCATTTTCTGGTCTTTCTTGGATAAAGGTTATTTCCATAATACTTCCTCCAGTAAAATCTATACCAGGCAATAGTCCAAAATAAAAAATAGAAAACAAAGAAGCTGCAATTAATATCCCAGAAAAAGTAAAATAAATTCCCTTATATTTTAAATAATTAATTTGCATAATATTTGGATATTTCTTCTACTTTATCAATTTTTTCCCAAGTAAAATCAGGATCTTTTCTTCCAAAATGACCATAAGCAGCAGTCTTTTGATATATTGGTCTTTTAAGATTAAGATTTTTGATAATGCTCTTGGGCTTAAAGTCAAACACTTTTTTAACTATTTCAGAAATTTCTTCATCTGCTATTTTGCCAGTTCCCTTAGAATCAATATAAATTGAAACTGGCTGAGCAACACCTATAGAATAAGCAACTTGAATTTCAACTTTATCAGCTAAACCTGCGGCTACGATATTTTTAGCAACATAACGAGCCATATAAGCACCTGACCTATCAACTTTACTAACACATTTTCCAGAAAAACATCCTCCTCCATGAGCACCATGTCCTCCATAAGTATCAACTATTATTTTTCTTCCAGTTAAACCAGCGTCAGCTGGAGGACCACCAAAAACAAATCTTCCAGTAGAATTAATAAAATATTTTGTTTGATCATCAATCATATCTCCTAAAATAGGGTCAATAACATGTTCTTTAATATCTTTTTTAAGCTTAGCCTCCTCTACGTCTTCAGAATGATGAGCAGCTATTACTACAGCATCTACCCTCTTAGCTTTACCATCTTCATACTCTACAGTAACTTGTGATTTTCCATCTGGTCTCAAATAAGGGAGTGTTCCATTTTTTCTTACCTCAGCTAATCTTTTAGCTAATTTATGAGCTAGAACTAAAGGAAGAGGCATATATTCTTCTGTTTCATTTGTTGCATAACCAAACATAAGACCCTGATCTCCAGCTCCCTGTTCTTCAAATTCTCCTTTTCCTTCATCAACTCCTTGGGCAATATCTGGTGACTGTTCATGTAAAGTAACAATTACTCCAACATCATCAGCACAAAATCCGTATTCTGATTTGTCATAACCAATCTCCTTTAAAACTCTCTTCACCGTAGCTGGGATATCAATATAGGCTGTTGTTCTAGCTTCTCCACCAACCAAAACTAATCCTGTTGTACAAAAAGTTTCAACTCCAGCATGAGCATCTGGATCTTGCTTTAACATCTCGTCATATATTGCATCTGAAATCTGATCAGCTACTTTATCAGGGATGCCCCTCCGTCACTGATTCTGACGTAAATAGGTGTTTTTGTCCTATTTTTGAGGGGTCTTTTAAATTATTTTTCATTTTTTAAAATAGTTTATATTGAAGACCTTTATTGCCATAATTTTTTAAATTTTGATAATTTTGTATTTATAAATAATTTAAGAAAATTCCTAGTAACGATGATTGACGAAAACATACTAACCAAAATTCCCAAAGACAAAGTGAGGGCAAACCCTTTAATAAAGCTTGTGCCAAAACTAAATAAAATTGCAGCTACTATTAAAGTAGTTAAGTTACCATCTCTAATAGATGTCCAGGCCCTATTAAATCCATCTTCTAAAGATTGAGGAAATGATTTTCCACTTCTAAATTCCTCTCTCATCCTGGAAAAGATAAGGACATTAGCATCTACTGCCATTCCAATTGATAAGATAAATCCTCCTATTCCAGCTAAAGTAAGAGTAACTGGAATTAATTTAAATAAAGAAAGAATTAAAAGCATATAAATTCCTAAAGACAGAGAAGCTAATACTCCTGGTAATCTGTAAAATATTATCATGAAAATTATAACTAACAAAAATCCATACATTCCAGCCCTTAAAGATTCTTGCAATGACAATGCTCCTAAAGTTGGTCCTACTGACTGTTGAGAAATTAAACTAATAGGTACGGGTAAAGCTCCAGATTTTAATCTTTTAACTAAATCTCTCGCTTCTTCTATAGTAAATGTTCCACTTATTTGAGCTTTCCCTCCAGTAATCGCCTCTTGAACAACTGGGGAAGATACCGGAAATCCATCTATATATATGGGTAATAACTTTCCAACATTTCTTTCAGTAATTTGTTTAAATAATTCAGCTCCCTCATCATCAAATTGAAGTAAAATAATGGGGATTCCGGTGGTTTGATCAAATCCCAACTCTGAACTCTCTAAATATTTACCCGTTAACTCTGTTGATTCAAAAGGAACTTCTAGGGCGTTATAATCTGGCTCCTCTTGTTCTAATACAAGCTTATTATTCTCACCAATCTCATCGTAATTCTCCTTTTGCTGCATGAATTCCAAATAAGGAGTCTGTCCTATCAGTTTAATAGCTTCATTTGGATCTTTAATCCCTGCCAATTCTACTATCAATCTATATCTTCCAGCAGCCTCTTGTACTTGTACCGTGGGTTCTAAAACCCCCAAACCTCCGGCTAATTGGCCGCTATTAATATTTATTCTAGTTTCTATTGTATCTCTTAGTCCCTGCATCAATAATTCTTTATCATCTTCAATCCCTGATAAATCAGCCTCATAAACTAAATGTGTTCCTCCTTGCAAATCTAGACCCAACTTAAAATCAATATTCGGAAATTTAGGAATATTAAGATAATTAGGGTAAATTAAATTTCCAGCTGTAAAAGCTAGAAGTAATATAAGAAAAAAAGATAAATAAGTCTTTTTCTTTGACATAATTTATTATTATTACTTTTTTAACTCCAAAAGTCAATTAAAATCCCGCTAATAAGGCCGAAACTATTCCAACTAAGAAAATTCCATCAAATACTCCTGCTCCTCCGATTGAAACAGATCCTCCTATTCTAATAATTTTTCTTAAATTTAAAATATCGGCTCCGATTAAAACTCCTAATGTTCCAGCGACAAAAGCACAAACTGCGGCATACTGAGGTGCTAAAATCATAGCAAATATAGCTGAGAATATAGGAGGAACAAAGGTAGGTATAGAAATTCCAACTCCAGGGACTACTTTTGCTAAAAACTTAGACAAAACTATCATTAACAAAGTAGCTATTAAAACAGGTTGTAAATCAAATCCATTTTTAAAAATAGTAAAAATAAAATAAAAAGAAAGTAAAATAGGAACCACTGCTCCCCCAAAATTTATAAAGATACCTCTAGCTTGAATTTTAGGAGTCTTCCATAATCCAAAGAATTTAGATTCTTCAACACGAAATAATTTCTTTTTACCTAAAGGAATATTTATAGCTGAGCCGAAGAGAATCATTAATAATAATATTAATGTTATTTCAGAAGATATGCCCAACTTTTCAAACCCCCAAGTAATAATATGAAAATAACCCAAAATAAAAATAATGGGTAAAAATAATATAAATAAAACAAATATTAAACAACCTATGGGTAGAAAAAACATTTTAGATTAATTTTTCTTTATTATCTTTTTAATATTATCAACCGTTATCCAAGCTGACATGTTGCCAAATCCTTGTTTAATTACTTCAAATGGTTTAATTTTTATAGGATTTTTAATAAATATAAGAATGCAATATCTTTTATCTTTGAACAACTTATAAAATTTAACAATTTTATCTTTCTCTAATCCATCATCCTCTCCATACTCATCTAATATTTCTTTTACTCGTTTTGGAGTTAAATTAACAAACTGTTTAACTTTACTCACCTCTGCTTTAATTTTTACTAATTCTCCAGAATCCTTAAAATAAACTGGCTCTCCCTCTTTTATGCTATTCCAAGGTTTACGTTTTATTAAATACCAGCGAGATTCAATCTTTTTTTGACCATTCAGAATTTTTTCAGTCAGTCCCCAAGATTTTTTCATTATAGCTAAATGCTCCATAAAAATACTACTTTCCACAGCACTTTTTATATTTCATTGGCTTACCAGTATTTGGATTTTTTTTACCACATGGGCAAGGCTCATTTCTACCAACAGTTTTAAGTTGTTGTTTAGGTTTAAATTCTTCAAATCCCTGCTGCTGCTGAGGTTTTTCTTC
>JBDRIW010000033.1:0-17953 GCA_043815465.1 Candidatus Nealsoniibacteriota bacterium
AATACTTCTAGACTAGAAGATACTTTCGTTACCTTAGAAGATGGAGCTCAATCAGAAGAAACCTTAACTACTCCAGAAATATCAGAAACATCAGAGGAAGAAATAAAAGATGAGGATTCAGAGTTGGTGTTGGAAGAGGAAAAAGTTGTTAAAGAAATCATAGATTTTCTCATAGGGTTAACTAATCCAAATTCTCTTTCTTCTGTGTCAACTATTTTAAAAGAATCGGCTGCAAAAATTATGAGTCCGCCCTTGATTATTGGTGAACAATTTAAAGTTGAAGTAGACCAGACCAAGGCAACTATCATGTGGGTTACCGACAAGAAATCAAATAGTTTAATTGCTTATTCTCCAGAGGAAGATTATAATATTACTAAAGATGAACCATATGCCATTGTGGTTGGTAATCCTGATGAAAAAGTGACTGATCATATCGTTGAAATATTAAATCTTAAACCATCAACTTCTTATTATTATCAAATCAGATCAGAGCCAGCTATTGGTCCTCGAGCAGAGAGCGAAGTAAAAACATTAAAAACTTCGAGTCTTTTATTGGAAATTTCAGATATTACTTTTGAAAAGATTACAGAATCAATCGTTAATTTATCTTGGAAGACTAATATTCCCGCTAGAACCATCATCGCTTGGACTAATCTTGAAACTGGCGATGAAGAGACAGAAGAAAATCCATCTTTTTTGAGAGATCACACATTTAAACTAGAAGAACTTGTGCCCAATATTGATTATTCTTTAAAGCTTGTAACTATTGATGAATCTGGTAACGAAGCTAATTCTCCTATTCTTTCATTTTCAACTGGTGAAGATTCCTTAGCTCCTGAAATTTATCAAGTTCGCTCAGATGCTGCTATTTCTCCAGGAGGAGAGAAAGTACAGACTATTATCACTTGGTTGACTAATGAGTTTTCTTCTTCCCAAGTTTTCATTCTGGAAGGTTTAAATTCAGATCCAGCTCTAGCTATCTCCACCCAAGTGGACGAAGCCTTAATCAGAAAACATACAGTTGTTGTTCCTGGTTTAAAACCAGGAACTGTCTATTTATTCAGAGTTCAGTCAACCGATCCTTCTGGCAACACAGCTGTTTCAAGGGATTTTACTCTCTTAACTCCGCAACAAAGGAAGACTATTATTCAAACAATCATCCAGAATTTCGAAGAAACATTTAGTTGGATGCAAAGGCTAGGATTGTGAGTAACCCTTTTTCTTTCAGCTTAAATTAGGTAGAATAAAATCGATGGATAATTTAATGCAAAAAATCATATCTTTAGTAAAAAGGAGAGGATTTATATTCCTCTCTTCTGAGATATATGGAGGATTCAGTTCTTGCTATGATTATGGGCCCTTGGGCGTGGAAATGAAAAATAATATTAAGTCAGCTTGGAGAAAAGAAATGACTCAGTTGGAAGATAATATCGTTGGGTTAGATTCATCTATTTTAATGAGCCCCAAGGTATGGGAAGCTTCAGGTCATTTAACAGCTGGTTTTGCAGATGAGTTAGTGGAGTGTAAAAAATGTCACCAAAGATTTAGAGAAGATTTATTAGAAGCTAAAAATTGTCCTAATTGTAAAGGAGAATTTACTGCTCCTAGAAAATTTAATTTAATGATGAAAACTAATATTGGTCCCGTGGAAGATGAAGCCTCTATCAGCTACTTAAGAGCTGAAACATGTCAAGGAATATATGTTAATTTTCTTAATGTTTTAAACTCTTCTAGAAAGAAAATTCCTTTTGGGATAGCCCAAGTAGGAAAATCTTTTAGGAATGAAATAAACCCAGGAAACTTTACCTATAGAACTAGAGAGTTTGAACAAATGGAACTTCAGTGGTTTTGTAAACCAAAAGAAGCTGATAAATTCTTTGATTATTGGAAAAAACAGAGAATGGATTGGTATATAAAGCTAGGAATAGATAAAAAGAATCTCAAATTTAATGAGGCTAGAAAAGAAGATTTAGCTCATTATGCTAAAAGAGTTGTAGATATAGAATATAAGTTTCCTTTTGGTTGGAGAGAAATAGAAGGGATACATAATAGAGGAGATTGGGATCTATCAAATCATTCAAAGTTCTCTGGACAGGATTTAAAATATTTTGATGAAGAAACAAAAGAAAAGTATTTTCCATATGTGATAGAAACTTCCGCAGGAGCAGATAGATCTTTTTTGGCCTTTTTAGTAGATGCTCTTAAAGAGGTGAAGGGAGGAAGATCTGAGACAACAGATACCTCAAAAGAGTCAGAAACAATATTAGCTTTAAATAAAACTTTGGCACCTATTAAAATTGCGATATTACCTTTAGTTAAAAATAAACCAGAGATAGTTAAAAAAGCAAAAGAAGTTCATTCTCTTTTAAGACAACATTTTGTTTGTCAGTACGATGAAATAGCTTCTATCGGGAGAAGATATCGTAGACAAGATGAAATAGGAACGGTTTTTGCTGTAACTATAGATTTTGATACCTTAGAGACTAATGAAGTAACAGTTAGAGATAGAGACACTATGAAGCAGGAGAAAGTAAAAGTAGATGATTTGGTAAATGTTTTAAGAGAAAAACTAGAAAATTAATGTTTAAAAAAATAACTCTTAAAAATGGGTTGAGGATTATCACCGTTCCTCAAACTGATACTCAAGCTGTAACTGTTTTTACTTTAGTAGGAGTAGGCTCAAAATATGAGAAAAAGAATATATCTGGAATCTCTCATTTTTTGGAGCATTTGTTTTTTAAAGGAACAAAAAAAAGACCAACAGCTTTAAAAGTAATAGAACCCCTAGATAAAGTAGGAGGTATGTTTAATGCTTTTACTAGCGAGGAATGTACTGGATATTATGCCAAGGTTGAAGCCTCTAAATTAGATTTAGCATTAGATTGGGTTTCAGATATTTATTTAAATTCTTTGTTTCCTCCAAAAGAAATAGAAAAAGAAAGAGGAGTTATAATAGAAGAAATAAATATGTATTTAGACAATCCGATGGCTCATATTGGAGAAATTTGGAAGAGTCTTCTTTATGGAGACCAACCAGCTGGTTGGGATATAGCAGGGACTAAAGAAACAATTAAAAATATTTCTCGTCAACAGATATTGAATTATAGAAAATCTCAATACACTGCTTCAAGCACCATCGTTTGTGTAGCTGGTAATTTTAAAGAAGATGAAATAATAGAAAAGATTAAAAAGACTTTTCAAAAAATATCAGTTTCAAAGCCAAATAAAAAAGTAAAAGTGATAGAAAGGCAAACTGTTCCAGAATGCTTAGTTGAATTTAAAAAAACAGATCAAACTCATTTTCATTTAGGAGTTAGAGCATATAATGTTTTTGACTCTAGAAGGTATGTTTTAGATGTAATCTCTGTCATTTTAGGAGGGATGATGAGCTCTCGTTTATTTACAGAGGTTAGGGAAAAACAAGGATTAGCTTATTATATTAAAGCAGAAAGTGATGCAGATTCAGATGTAGGATTTTTAGTCGCTAAAGCAGGCGTTGATAATAAAAGAGTTGATAAAGCCATAACAACTGTTTTAAAAGAATTTAAAAAACTTACTCAGAAAAAAATATCAGCGACAGAGCTTAAGAAAGCTAAAGAAAATATAAAAGGAAAAGTATCTCTAAGCTTAGAAGCTTCAGATGCTAAAGCTTTCTTTTATGCTAGCCAGGAAATCATAGAAGGAAGTATTTTAAAGCCAGAAGAAATCTTTAAAAGAATTGATAAAGTTTCTGCAAATGATATTCTAAAGGTAGCAAAGGATATCTTTAAACCAAAGAATTTAAACCTAGCTATTATTGGTCCGTTTGAAGACCAAGAAAGATTTAGAAAATTATTAAAATTATGAATGGAGAAAAAGTATTAGATATTTCATGGGGAACTATTCTAAAGATCGCTTTAGGTTTGGTTATTTTTTATATACTGTATCTTATCAAAGATATACTTATATGGTTTATCTTCGCTCTGATAATATCTGTTTTATTTGATCCTGCTATTAAATTTTTACAAAAGATGAAAATTCCTAGAGTACCATCAGTCATTTTGATTTATGTGGGATTTTTTGGAATATTAGGAATCACTATTTATTGGACAATACCAATGTTTATCGGGGAAATACAACAATTTTCTCAGTTTTTTCCACAATATTTTGAAAGACTAGCTCCTCCATTGAAGGGACTGGGGATAGAAGCCTTTGATAGTATGGAAAGCTTTACTATGGCTATGGGGACTATGCTTCAAAAAGCATCTGCTGATATTCTTAGTGCCTTGGCTTTATTCTTCGGAAGCATAGGATCAACAATATTTATTTTAGCTATAGCTTTATTCTTATCTTTAGAAGAAAAAGGAGTAGAAAAAGTTATAGGATTATTATTCCCTAAAAGGATGGAGGGGTTTATTCTCTCTCTTTGGGAGAGATCGCAAACTAAAGTCGCAGCTTGGTTTGGAAGTAGAATACTTACCTCTGCCTTTGTCGGCATAGCTGTTTTTATTACTTTATATTTGTTCGATGTAAAATATGCTGCCACATTAGCACTTCTATCGGGAATATTTGATTTCATTCCTATTATAGGTCCACTTATGATTGGAGCTTTAATTTTTGTTTTTATTGCTTTAGATTCTTGGTTAAAAGCTATTTTTGTAATAGTTGCTTTCTTATTAATTCAGCAGATAGAGGGCAATATTTTATCTCCTATCTTAACTAAAAAACTTGTTGGGTTGCCTCCCGTTTTAGTTTTAATTTCTTTATCAATAGGAGCTCAGCTTCTAGGAGTAATGGGAGCCATTTTAGCTATTCCTTTGGCTGGTATTCTTTACGAATTTTTTAGAGATTTCTTGAAAAAGAGAAAAGAAGAAAAAGCAGTAGTTTTATAGTAATTTCATTAACAGCTAATTAACTTCTTTATTAAATGGGCTGTTTTTTTATTTCCATTATGATAAAATGATATAATTGCTACATTGATAGTTAAAATGGTTTTATGGGAAAACTTATTTATATTCCAAAATATAAATTAGTAGAGTTATATAAAGGACAAAAATTTTCGGTTAGAAAAATAGCTAAAATTTATAATTGCGACGGGAGGACAATTCATAGAAAATTGAAAGTATTTGGTATTAAGACGAGGTCTCCCTCTGAGGCAGCAACAAAAGTAAATATCCCGAAGGGTAAATTAAGATATCATTATATTCATAAAAAACTTTCTACTTGTAAAATAGCTAAAATTTATAATTGCGATGATTTCACCATTTTTAAAAAATTACGCACATACGGCATCAAAATTCGTACCAAATCTGAGGCAATATCAAGATATCACAGATACAACTTTAAAGGTAATTTAAGAGAGAAGGCTTATATGATTGGTTTTCGTTTAGGAGATTTGTACGTGGAGAGAAATCATCATTTGATGATCGTTAAATGTTCTTCAACTTATTTAGAGCAAATTGGACTAATTAAAAATTTATTTAATAAATATGGACACATTCGTATCCGTAAAACTATCCGTTTATCTGGTAAGCGAAATATAATAGATATTTGTTGTCATTTAAATAAATCGTTTGAATTTCTTTTACCGAAAAAGGATATAATCCCCAAATGGATTAGGCAAAACAAAATATTTTTTATATCATTTTTAGCTGGATATACTGATGCGGAAGGATGGATTGGAATCAGTGGAAAGAAAAAACACCTAGGATTTCAAATTAAAACTTACGATAAAAATATTCTTTATCAAATTTGGCTGGTTCTGCAAAGGTTAAAAATAATATTTCCAAGACCTAGAATAGTTCAAAGTAAGACTAAAAGACCTAAACAAAGGAAAGATTATTGGGGTATAAGTGTCAATAAAAAAGAATCTATATTAAAACTACTTTATCTATTGCAACCATATATGAAATATTTAAAAAAGAGAAAAATAATAAGAAAAATAATATTAATCAATCAATAATTTTATGATGGCGACTTTATTTATTATCAGTACTCCAATTGGAAATTTGAGAGATATTACTATTAGAGCGATAGACGTTCTTAAAAATGTTGATTTAATTTTGTGTGAAGACACAAGGCAGACTCAAAAATTATTAGATAGATATGAAATTAAAAAACCTTCTTTGAGTTATCATCAACATTCTAAATTAAAAAAGGTAGAAGATATTATAAAGATGTTAGAAGATGGTAAAGTTTTGGCTTTAGTGTCAGATGCAGGAACTCCTGGTATTTCAGATCCTGGCAATTTTTTAATTTCTAAAATAGTTGAAAATCAAAAAGATATTCAAATTATTCCTATTCCTGGACCTTCTGCTCTCGTGGCCGCAGCTAGTATTTCTGGTTTTCCAATGGATAAATTTTCTTTTTTAGGATTCCCTCCAGTTAAGAAAAAAAGAAATAAGTTTTTTAAAGAGTTGGAAGAATTAAAACATCCTGTTATTATCTATGAATCTCCTTATAGAATCATAAAAACATTGACTGAATTACCAGAAGATAGAGAAGTTGTTGTTTGTAGAGAACTTACTAAAAAGTTTGAAACTATTTATAGGGGAATGACCGGAAAAATAATAGAATTAATAGGAAAATCAGAGTTAAAAGGAGAGTTTGTTGTGGTTTTAAACGGAAAAAATAGAGTTTAAAAAAGGACTCATCTGTGTTAAAGTAAAGGGGAGTTAATCCTCTTTTTGGTTTTATGTCAAAAAATAATTTCTACATTACAACAAGTATTGCATATACTAATGCGGCCCCTCATATAGGATTTGCTTTAGAGCTGATTCAGGCAGATGTGCTAGCGAGATATCATCGTTCTTTGGGTGAAAAAGTATGGTTTTTAACTGGGACAGACGAACATGGAATAAAGATAGTTAAGGCAGCAGATAAAGCAGGAAAAGATGTTGTAGATTTTACTAATGACATATCTTCTAAGTTTGAGAAATTGACCAAGGTTTTGGATATATCTAATGATGATTTTATAAGAACTACTGATCAAAAAAGACATTGGCCTACAGTAGAAAAGATATGGGAACAATTATTAACTAAAGGAGATATTTATAAAAATAAATATAAAGGATTATATTGTGTTGGTTGCGAAGCTTTTGTTAAAGAGAAAGATTTAGTAAATGGAAATTGCCCTAATCATCAACAAAAACCAGAGGAGATAGAAGAAGAGAATTATTTTTTTAAGCTTTCTAAATATGCAGATGAAATTAAAGAATTAATAGAGAAAGATGAAATAAAAATTATTCCTCAAAATAGGAAGAATGAAATATTAAGTTTCATTGATCAGGGCGTGGAAGATATTAGTTGTTCTAGGTCAAAAGAAAATCTCAAATGGGGAATTCCTGTTCCTGGGGATGAAAATCAAATTGTGTACATATGGTTTGAAGCTTTGACTAACTATCTATCAGCATTAGTTTCTTCTGGGAAAGAAGACTTTTGGCCAGCAGATATACATTGTATAGGTAAGGACATTTTTAGATTTCATGTTTTATTATGGCCAGCGATATTATTAGCTATAGATAAAGAGTTACCTAAAAATATTTTTGTTCATGGATATATAACTTCTAACGGAGAAAAAATGTCTAAAAGTCTTGGTAACGTTATAGATCCGTTTGAATTAGTTAAAAAATATGGCGTTGACCCAGTAAGATATTTCTTATTAAGAGAATTTTCTTCTACAGAAGATGGAGATTTTACTTTTGAAAAGTTTGAAGAAAGATATAATTCTGATTTAGCAAAAGGATTAGGAAACTTAATTTCAAGAGTTTTTAAATTATTAGAAACTGTAAAAGTAGAAAATGGCTCTAATTTAGCTTCAAATATTGAAAAAACTAAAGAAAATTACGAAAAAGCATTGGCAGACTTAAAGTTCAATGAAGCTTTAGTTGTGATTTGGTCTTTAATTACTGATTGTGATAAATACATAGAAAAGGTAAAGCCTTGGGAAGATATTCAAAATAAAAAAGAAGAAATAGCTAGCTTAGTAACGGCCATAAAAGAAATAGAAGTATTGTTAAGACCATTTTTACCAGAGACATCAGAAAAAATATTGAAACAATTAAAAGAAAATAAATCAGAACCTTTATTCCCTAGAATATGATTATAGACACACATGCCCATTTAAACTTTAATGCCTATAAAGATGATGTAGATGAAGTTATTAAAAATTGTTTAGAGAATGATGTTTGGATGATAAACGTTGGTTCTCAATATAATACTTCTAAAAGAGCCATAGAGCTTGCAGAAAAATATCCCAAAGGAGTTTATGCTACAATTGGTCTTCATCCCATTCATTTGGAAACTGGGTTAGTAAAAATAAAAGATGATCCGGAGGAAATACAATTTAAAGCTACAGAAGAAGATTTTGATGCTGATAAATATAGAGAGTTAGCTAAGAGTAAGAAAGTTATAGCTATAGGAGAAGCAGGCTTGGATTATTATTGGAAACCTAAAACGACTGGGAGAAAAAAAGAATTTAAAGAAAAACAAAAGAATATTCTTTTTAAACAATTAGACTTAGCTAAAGAATTAGACTTGCCAGTTATTTTACATTGCAGAATGGCTCACGAAGAAATGATAGATTCTTTAAAAGAATATGGAAAAGTAAAAGGAGTAATTCATTGTTTCACTGGGAATTTGGATCAGGCAAAAGAATATATTAAGATAGGATTACACTTAGGATTAAATGGAATAATATTTAAATTAAATATAGATGAGGTTATTAAAGATATCCCCTTAGACAATATTCTAGTAGAGACAGATTGTCCCTATCTCACTCCTCCGCAGAAAGATGGTAGGAATGAACCTTTGTATGCGAAATATGTTTTAGAGAAAATAGCTGAAATTAAAAATATAAAATTAGAGGAAGTAATTAATAAAACGACTGAAAATGCTAAACAACTCTTTAGAATCTAATCTTAAAATAGAAAACAAAAGGAATTGTTTTTGTATGGTAGCATTAGGCAAAACCAAAGTTTAATATGGAATATAATCATCAAAAAATAGAGCCAAAATGGCAAAAATATTGGGAGAAAAAGAATATTTTTAAGGCTGACGATAAATCAAAAAAACAGAAGTTTTATTGTTTAGATATGTTCCCTTATCCTTCTGCTAATGGAATTCATGTTGGTCATTTAAGGGGATATACTTTCTCAGACGTTATTTCCAAGAAAAAATTAATGGAAGGGTATAGCGTCTTACATCCTATGGGTTGGGATGCTTTTGGTTTACCAGCAGAAAATTTTGCTATTAAAACAGGAGTTCATCCCATTGAATCTACCAAGAAAGCAATAGAAGGAATAAAGAAACAATTAATTTATTCAGGTCTTGGATATGATTGGGACAGAGAAATTTGTTCTTATGATCCAGAATATTACAAATGGACTCAATGGATATTTCTTAAATTATATGAATCTGGACTATCTTACAAAAAAGAAGCTAGAGTTAATTTTTGTCCGTCTTGTAAAACTGTTTTGGCTAACGAGCAGGTTGTTAATGGTTCTTGTGAAAGGTGCGATAGTGAAGTAGAAAAGAAATATTTAAATCAATGGTTTTTTAAAATAACTAATTTCGTTGAAAGATTGCTTTCTGATTTAGATAATGTTGATTGGCCAGAAAAAATAAAGGCGATGCAAAGAAATTGGATAGGAAAATCAAATGGAACAAATATATATTTTAAAATAGTTGGACTAGATAATAAAATAGATGTTTTTACTACTAGGGTAGATACTTTGTTTGGATGTACTTATGTTGTGGTATCTCCAGAACATCCCATTCTTTCAGAATTAAAAGATAATATTATTAATCAAAACGAAGTTGAAAAATATATTAAAAAAGCTGGAAAGAAAACAGAAATAGAAAAATTAGCGGAGGATAAAGAGAAAACAGGAGTAGAGTTGAAAGGAATTAAAGCAATAAACCCTATAAATAACGTTGAAGTTCCCGTGTTTGTCGGAGATTATGTTTTATTAGAGTATGGAACAGGTGCTATCATGGCAGTTCCAGCTCATGATCAGAGAGATTATATTTTTGCTAAAGAGCATAATTTACCAATAACTGAAGTTATTAAAGCAGAGAATGGAGATTCTTCTATTATTGATAAGTCTTTTGAAGATGAAGGAGTATTAGTTGAATCAGAACAATTTTCTGGATTAAACTCATTGGAAGCTAAGAAGAAAATGACAGAATGGCTACAGAAAAATAAAATTGGAGAAGGAATAGTTTATTATAAATTAAGGGATTGGCTCATCTCTAGGCAAAGATATTGGGGAGTTCCAATTCCTATAATTTATTGTGATAAATGTGGAGAAGTTCCAGTTCCAGAGAAAGATTTGCCAGTAAAATTACCTAATATTAAAGATTTTAAACCGACAGGAGATGGGCAAAGTCCTTTGGCTAGATCTGAAAATTTTATTAATGTTAAATGTCCTAAGTGTGGAGGAAAAGGAAAAAGAGAAACAGATACTATGGATACTTTTGTTTGTTCTTCTTGGTACTACATTAGATACGCTGATCCTAAAAATAAAAAAGAATTTGCGGAAGCAAAAAAAATTAATAATTGGTTGCCTGTTGATTTGTATATGGGAGGAGCAGAGCATGCTGTACTACATTTATTATATGCAAGATTTTTTGCTAAATTTCTTTTTGATAAAAAATTAATACAGTTTGAGGAGCCGTTTTCTAAGCTTTTTAATCAGGGAACTATATATAGGAATGGATCAAAGATGTCAAAATCTAGGGGGAATGTTGTAAGTCCAGATGATTTTATTAATAAGTATGGAGCTGACACCATGAGATTGTATGAACTATTTATTGGTCCAGCAGATCAATCTACGGAATGGTCAGACAATGGAGTGGCTGGATGTAGTCGTTTCTTAAATAAAGTATGGGACTTAAAAGATAGAGTTGGGGAATGTACTCAATCAGAAGAAATAAATAAACTAATCCACAAGACCATTAAAAAAGTAACAGAGGACATCGATGAGTTCAGATTTAACACAGCTGTTTCTTCTTTGATGATATTGGTTAATAAAATGGATAAAGAAAAAGAAATAGATAGAGGTAATTATAAAAAGCTTATTCTTTTATTGGCTCCGATGGTTCCCCATATATCAGAAGAAATATGGAATAAAATAGAAGAAACAAATAGTGTCTTTTCTATAAAATGGCCAAAGTATGATAAAGATTTAATTAAGGATAGTAATGTTATATTGATAATTCAGATAAATGGGAAAATTAGAGATGAAATAGAAGTGGAAATAGGTCTTTCTAAAGAAGAAGCAGAACACCTTGCAATTTCTCGGGAAAAGATTAAGAATTGGATTACGGGAAAAGATATTAAAAAGGTGATATTTGTTCCTGATAAATTAATAAATATCGTTGTTTATAAGCAATAATTGGATGAAATTTAAAAAAATATTCATAAAAAGATATTTTCGAATCTCAGATGGAGCGAACCGACTGATAAAAGCTGAAATAGATAAGAAAAAATTATCAAGGACTCAAATATCATCTTTAGCAGGTGTCAGTAGGAGTTATGTAGACCACTTTATTAGGAATGATCGTAATTTTAGAGAAGACCAGCTTGAAAGAATATTACCGCTGTTTAATGTTGTCCTTCCCTCCAAAGGGTTCTCTTCTATTAACACAACCCAGGGGAAATTTATAAATTTACCTTCAAAGAGTTCTCCAGAATTGATGCAAATTCTTGGTTATTTTCTTGGAGATGGGACGGCCCAACCAAAAACAGTAAGGTTTAAAGATGTAGACAAAAATGTTTTAATGCTTTATTGTAGAATGATTAAAATAGTGTTTAATATTATGGGAAGAGTCGTTCCTCAATCTGAAACTAAAGCTTATTTATTAGAGGTTAATAGTGTTTATTTGTCTAAATGGTTAAGGGAAAATGTTGTTTTGATAAAAAAAGAATTCTTAAAGAAGGTGAATAAACTTTCTCGTAAAGAATTAAGTGCTTTCCTCCGAGGACTTTTTGATGCTGAAGGTTTTGTCGCGATACAATCAAGACAAATTCGGCTGGGGATAACAAATGAAGAAATAGGTAAAAGCTTACCAGTTTTCTTTTCAAAGTTGGGAATACGGCATTCTTTTTATAAGATAAAACGAAGAGAAATTAATTGGAAAGATATCTATTTAATTTCTTTAGATAGTTATGAGGCGTTTGAAAAGTTCTATAAATTTATAGGATTTTCTTCAGAGGGGAAAAATAGAAAGCTTAAATTTCTCATTTTAAGGAAAAGTAAAAGAAAAGTTTATCAACATAATTCAAATTTATGTGTGGCATAATAGGATATATCGGAAAAAGAAAAGCAATGCCAATTTTGCTTGAAGGTCTTCATCGAGAAAGTTATCGCGGATATGATTCCAGTGGCTTAGTTTTGTTTGGAGAAAAAGAAGCGATATGCATTAAGGCAGTAGGAAAACTGGAAAATTTAGAAAATAAACTAAACGGCCTAAACCCAGAGAGCTATATAGGGTTAGGACACGTAAGATGGGCAACCACAGGAAAGGTTACAGAAGAAAATACTCATCCTCATTATGATTGTAATAAAAATATTTGGGTTGTTCACAATGGGATTATAGAAAATTATAAACCTCTCAAAGAAAGATTAAAAAAAGAAGGACATAAATTTTATTCAGAAACTGATACAGAAGTAATATCTCATCTTATTGAAAAGTTTTTTGATGGAAATCTAGAAGAAGCTGTTAGAAAAACTTTACCTTTGATAAAAGGAACTTATGGATTAATGGTAATGGCTAAGGAGGATCCAGAGAAGTTAGTTATTGCTAGATTGAGTAGTCCTCTCCTTATTGGCTTAGGGGAAGACGAATACATAGTTGCCTCTGACCCTTCTGCCATTTTAGCTCACACAAAGAAAGTAATATATCTTGAAGATGGAGAAATAGCAGTTATCACAAAAGATAATCTTGAAATAACAAGTTTAACTGGAAAACAGAAAACTCCAACTCCTGAAACAATAGACTGGTCTTTAGAAGATGCTCAAAAAGGCGGATATCCACATTTTATGTTGAAAGAGATAATGGAACAACCAGAAAGTATAAGAAATTCTATGAGAGGTAGGGTTCTGGAAGAAGAGGGAGAAGCTAAATTGGGAGGATTAAGTCTTATTAAAAGTAAATTAAAAGATATCGAAAGGATTATAATAGTTGCTTGTGGAACAGCTAGATATGCTGGGTTGATTGGTGAATATATGTTGGAAGAATATGCTGGCATACCCGTAGAAGTTGATTCAGGTTCTGAATTTAGGTATAGGAAAAACCCAATAGATAAAAAAACAGCAGTTGTTTTTATCTCTCAATCTGGAGAAACAGCAGATACGTTGGCTGGTTTAAGAGAGATGAAAAATAGAGACATTTTAACCATAGGAATCACTAATGTAGTTGGTTCTTCTCAATCTAGAGAGACAGATGCTGGTATTTATAATCATGCGGGACCCGAAATAGGAGTAGCTTCTACAAAAGCTTATACTTCTCAATTAGTTGTTTTGGCTCTCCTAACTTTATTTTTGGGAAGGCAACGCAATCTTTCATTGGTAATGGGACAAAGGATAGCAAAAGAACTTTTAAGACTTCCAGAATTAGTTGAATCTATATTGAAGGATGAAGATAAGATTAAGGAAATAGCTAAAAAATATAAAGACTTTGATCATTTTCTCTATTTGGGCAGAAAATATAATTTTCCTACTGCTCTAGAGGGATCATTAAAATTAAAAGAAATATCTTATTTGCATGCAGAAGGTTATGCTGCAGGAGAAATGAAACATGGTCCTATTGCTATGATAAGTCCGGAACATCCATCTTTGGTTCTTTGTCCTACAGATAGTGTGTATAATAAAGTTGTTTCTAGTATAGAACAAATAACATGTAGAAATGGAAAAGTAATAGCTATAGCTACAGAGGGGAATGAAGATATGAAAAAGTTAGTAGATGATGTTATATATATTCCAAAGACCTTAGAGATGCTTACTCCAATTCTTTCAATTATTCCTCTTCAATTATTGGCATATCATATAGGAGTTTTGAGGGGTAATAATGTAGATAAGCCAAGGAACTTAGCTAAATCAGTTACGGTTGAATAAGGATAGGGTTTCGTGTAAAATAAAGATTATGAAAAAGACTATTCTCATCGGTGGAGTGGCGGGACAAGGATCTGCTGTTACTTCCCGTTTCATAGGTAAAATATTCTGTCGTTTAGGATATTTTGTTTTTAATTACAGAGACTACCCTTCTTTAATCAGGGGTGGTCATAATTTTAATGTTTTAGAAATTTCAGATAAGCCAGTTTTTTCTCAGGGAGAAAAATACGATATAATATTGGCTTTAGGTCAAAAAACAATAGATATCCATCAGAAAAATCTTAAAGATGGTGGATTTATTTTAGGTAATTCAAAATTAAATTCAGATAAGTTAAGAGGGATAGATATGGATGAAGTTATCAAAAAATTAGATGGACCTAAAATATTAGAGAACGATATTCTAATAGGATGGTTATTTAAATATTTTGGAGTAGCAGAAGATTTCTTGTTTGAAGAAGCTAAAAAAGAATTTGGTGATAAATCAGATATAATTAAAAAAGCCATAGAAGAAGGGCTTAATATGGCTGAAGAAACAGAAAAGATTAATAAAATCGGAGGTGGAAATTATCTTCTATCTGGGAATGAAGGAGTTTCTATAGGAGCTTTAAGTGCGGGAATGGATATTTATTTAGCTTATCCCATGACTCCAGCTACTGCAGTTCTTCATTATTTAGCTAAAAAAGAAAAAGAATATAATATTATTGTTTCTCAACTAGAAAATGAGATAGCAGTAGTAAACGCTGCCCTAGGAGCTTCTTTCACCGGAGCTAGAGTCATGGTTGGTACTTCTGGTGGAGGATTTGCTTTGATGACAGAGGCCATAAGTTTGTCTGGTATCTCTGAATTACCCCTAGTTGTTTATTTGGGACAAAGATCAGGACCTGCTACAGGGGTTCCTACCTATACCGCTCAAGCAGACTTAAAGTTTGTCGTTAATGCTGGACAAGGAGAATTTCCCAAGGTGGTTGTTGCTCCTGGAGATGCTCAGGAATCAATATTAAGAACAGAGGAGTCATTTTATCTTTCTAGCAAATATAGAATTCCAGTAATTGTTGTTTCAGATAAACATTTGGGAGAGTCAGATTATTCTTCTAAAGAATTAAATAATTCTAAATTATCAAAAGAAAGATTTTTAATTGATAATCCTTCCAAAGATTATAAAACTTATCAGATTACTGATAATGGCATTTCCCCTGCTGCAGTACCAGGACAAGGTCCAATTGTTAGAGCTACTAGTTATGAGCATGATGAATATGGACATACCATAGAGGATGCTGAGTCTACGATAAAAATGAATGACAAGAGAACGAAAAAATATAAAGGAATTAGAGATGAAGTAAGCAAATTAAATCCAGTCACAATTTATGGAAAAGGAAAGAATTTAATAGTCGGTTGGGGTTCAACCAAGGGAGCAATAGTAGATGCTCTGCCTGAGTTAGAAGACTTTAGATTCCTTCAAGTTTCTTATATTAATCCTTTTCCTAAAGAAATAGTGAAAAAAGAAATAGAAAAATCAGATAAAGTTGTTTTAATAGAAAATAACGCTACAGGATTGCTGGGAGATATTATAACCGAACAAACAGGATTAGATGTTCAAAAAAAGATTTTAAAATATGATGGTCGTCCGTTCACCGCAGATTATATTATAAGAGAAATAAAGAAATAAAAATATGGAAGCAAAAGATTTTAATACAAAAGAAGAAAATACTTGGTGTCCAGGATGTCCTAATATGGGAATTAGCCAAGCAGCAAAAACTGCTTTAGCTGAATTGGTTAATGAAGAAAAAATTAAAGCTAAAGACATAGTTATTTCTACTGGGATAGGTTGTCATGCAAAGATGTATGATTATATAAATGTTAATGGATTTTATGGTTTGCATGGTAGAACAATACCTGTTGCTTTGGGAATTAAAATTGGAAATCCAGAATTAACCGTAGTAGGGTTTGGAGGAGATGGCGATACTTATGCTGAAGGAATAGCTCACTTTGTTCAGAACTGTAAACACAATGCCAATATGACTATGTTAGTTCATGATAATCAGACATTTTCTTTAACTACTGGTCAGTCTACTCCTACCTCCGAAAAGGGTTTTATCGGAGCTTCTACCCCTTTTGGAGAAACAGAAGACCCAATAAATCCAATTACCCTAGCCTTGGCTAGCGGAGCTAGTTTTGTAGCTAGAAGTTACGCTCTAGACCCTGTTCATTTAAAAGAAACAATAAAGAAAGCAATAGAACATAAAGGATTTTCTTTCGTGGAAATAATACAGCCTTGTATAATATTCCACAATACAGTTTCTTATTTTAAGGATCATATTTATAAGCTAGAGGATAATGATTCTCAAGACTTTAGCAAAGCTTTGGAGCTATCCAGAGAATGGGATTATTCTTTTGATAAAGACAAGAAAGTTTCAATGGGTACATTTTATGAAATAAAAAAGGCCACTTTTGAAGATAGGTGGTCTCAGCTAGGAAAGCCTAGTTATCTAATAGATAGAAAAATAGATTGGGGTAAACTTTCAAAAGAGTTTAAATAGAATTATATTTTTTCTATTTGAGCCCCCAGTTTTTTTAATTTTAGTTCTATATTTTCATGACCTCTCTCTATTTGAGAGATGTTTTCAATTATACTTTCTCCCTTTGCGGCCAAAGCAGCTAAAATTAGAGCTGCTCCAGATCTAATATCAGAAGTATTTATTTTATTTCCAATCAATTCTTTTTTCCCAAATATTAAAGCTCTATGAGGGTCTGTTATTTCAATATCAGCTCCAAGTTTTCTTAATTCATGAAGATGTTGAAATCTATTTTCATAAAGAGGATCATGTATTAAGCTTTTTCCTTCTGCTTGGGTTAATAACACAGATGTTTGGGGCTGTAAGTCTGTTGGAAAACCAGGGTATGGTAATACTTGAACAATGGCGGGAGAAAATTTGTTACTGGGCTCCATTAAAATATCTTCACTCCCTGAGTCATTTTCTACTATTTTAAAGTTAACTCCTATAATTTTCATTATTTTTAAGAATAAAGACATATGACGAGAGTTTATGTTTTTTATTCTTCCTATTCCATTAGTTAAGGCAAAAGCAATCATAAATGTTCCTGCCTCTAGTAAATCAGGACATATTTTAAACTCAGCTCCATTTAATTTTTCTACTCCCGTAATAGTAATAGTATGATTTCCTATTCCCTCCACTTGAGCCCCCATCTTATTTAATAATATTCCTAAATCTTGTACTTGTGGTTCTGCTGCAGCTAACTCAATTTTTGTTTCTCCCCTTATTGAAGCTGCAAACATCATTAATATTTCTGTAGCTGTTACTGAAAATTCTTTTAAAACAATTTTTTGTCCTTCTAAATTATCTGGTACTTCAAAGTGATAGAATCCATCTTTTTCTTCTACCCTAACTCCAAATTCTTTTAAAGCTTCAATATGAGTAGAAATTGGTCTTAATCCTATTTTATCTCCTCCTGGATGAGGAACTTTTATTTTTTTAAATCTAGCCAAAAGAGGGCCTATTAATAATACAGAAACTCTCATTTTTTCAAATAAGTCTAAAGGTATTTTCTCTGGGTCTATATTCTCCGGGTCTATTTTTACTTTTCTTTGATTAATCCATTCTACTTTAGCTCCCATTCTTTCTAATATCTTAATTTGGTCTGCAACATCAGAAACTAAAGGAAGATTATCTATTATAGATGGCTCTTTTGAAAGCAAAACAGCGGAGAGACAAGCTCCGGCTGAGTTTTTATACCCTGAAATTTCCACTTCTCCAGCTAAATTAACACCTCCTTTTATTAGAAATTTGTCTTGCATAATCAGTATTTTTACTCTACAATAAACGATAACTTATGTCAAAAAA
>JBDRIW010000034.1:0-9131 GCA_043815465.1 Candidatus Nealsoniibacteriota bacterium
TGCTTGATTAAAAATAAAAAGATCTCTAAAAAGGATATATTTGAAATTTATAAGAATAAAACTGCCAATTATACTTTTATCGCCCCTTTGCAGATAGGCGCAATATTGGCTGGGGCAAATAAATTGTTGTTAAGAGAAATAGAATCTTTTGCTATGCCCCTGGGAATAGCTTTCCAAATTAAGGATGACGTGTTAGATATTAAATTAGACAAAAAATCTTTAATAGATAAAAATTCTCAAAGAGTTGCGAAAGAATTAGTGAATAAAAGTAAAAAAATTATACTAAAAGGAAAATTTCCAAAAGAGCAAAAAGAATTCCTTTCTAATTTAGCCGATTTTATAATAGAAAGAAATGACTGATAAAAAAACTAAAAATATTCCTTATCATATAGGAATAATAATGGATGGAAATAGAAGATGGGCTAAAGAAAGAGGATTACCAACCCTAGAAGGACATCGTAGAGGATACGACAATATTAGAAGAGTTGGAAAGTGGTGTAAAGCAAAAGGAGTTAAGACGGTAACTGTCTGGGGTTTTTCTACTGAAAATTGGGAAAGATCAAAGAAAGAGATAGAATATTTAATGAGATTATTTAAATATTCTTTAAGCAAGAAGGAAATTGATTGGATTATGGAAGAAAATATAAAGCTTAATATTATTGGACAGAAAAAGAGATTTTCAAAGGATATACAGGAATTAATAAAAGCGGCAGAAAAAAAGACAAAAAATAATACGGGAGGAGTATTGAATTTAGCTTTAAGCTACGGCGGTAAAGCAGAGATAGTAGAAGCCGTCAAAAAAATAATTAAGAAAAAAATTCCTATTGGAAAAATTACAGAGAAATTAATAACTGATAATTTGTGGACAGCTGGACAAGAATTTCCTGATTTAATAATTAGAACTAGTGGTGAAAAAAGAACTTCAGGGTTTCTACTATGGCAAGCAGCTTATGCTGAATTACATTTTTGTAAAAAAGCTTGGCCAGGATTTGATGAAAAAGATTTAGATGCAGCATTTGCCGATTATGCAACTCGCCAAAGAAGGCTTGGTAAATAAAGAAAAACCCCACATTTACTGTGGGGACAAAAGACCAAGCTTTTAGTTTTTTCTCTCTTATAATTAAGACGAAACTAATTGGTTTTTGTTACATAAAATTCAGGTTTTAAAAGGCTTGAATTTTTGTTTTTAAAAGGGTAATATGTCTTTAGAGCTTAATATCCTGAGGAGGTTTGAAATGGATTTTTCAATAGTGAAATTAAATGAGCGAGAGAAAGAGGTTATTGTTGATGTGGTTATTCAAAAATCTTCTGCTTCGGCCGCTACTCCCTGGATAAAAATACTTAATAAGTCAGGAAAGGTGTGTTCTCTTAGTCACCTCGATGTCTTATGTAGTAAAAAAGAGTTCCTTAAAATTAGGAAGGGTAGCGTATTGAAAATTCACATCAGAGAAACAATAAACAATATTAAATTGGTCAATTTCCCCGATGTTCCAGAAATAGTCAAAGATAACCAGTATACTTGGGAATGTACCATCTGTAACACAGGAGGCAGGGTGAATTCTGGAATTTTAACAGAGGTTGACTCAAGAGGAGAAGGAGCAAAAGATCTTATTAAAGAAGTTTTAGAAGCTCACAAAACAATTTTTCCTGACTGTGGTTATACCGATTATGTCCAGATTTACAATGAAAATTTTGTGTTGCTGGGAAATCTTGGCCGTTTTCTCAAAGAAATAGCTATAAAATAATTCTATTCTCTACTACCTGATATGGGGTTAGTTTTTAAAGCTAGCCCTTTTTTATTAGACACAAATCTTTTAAGATGTAAAAATATAATATATAATGATTGAATTTAAAATTGTTAAAAAATCAAAAAAGAGTAAGGCTAGACTTGGTTTACTAAAAACTTCTCATGGGGTGGTAGAAACTCCATGTTTTGTTCCGGTAGCTACCCAAGCTGCAGTAAAATCCTTAGATAATAAGGAGATCTTAGATACTAAGAGTCAGATTTTAATTTGTAATACCTTCCATTTACACATAAGACCTGGAGGAGATTTAGTTAAAAAGTTTGGTGGTCTTCATAAGTTTATGAACTTAAATAAGCCATTAATGACAGATTCTGGAGGATTTCAGGTTTTTAGTCTTGGTTTTGGTAAAGATTTAGGAACAGGAAAGATATTAAAAAATAAAAAGATTGGAGATATAGATTATGGACAACAGCCTAAGTTGCTAAAGATTACAGATAAAGGAGTTTATTTTAGGTCTTTTTTAGATGGGAAAGAGTTATTTTTGGGGCCCAAAGAGTCAATTAAGATACAAGAAAAATTGGGAGCAGATATTATTTTTGCTTTTGATGAGTGCACTTCTCCAATGGCTAGTAAAAAATATACCAAAGCATCTCTGTTAAAAACTCATAAATGGGCAGAGATTTGTTTAAAAGAAAAGAAAACTAAACAAGCTTTATATGGTATTGTTCAAGGAGGAAAGTTTAAAGGCTTAAGAAAGGAAAGTGCTCGCTTTATAGGTTCCTTACCTTTTGATGGATTTGGAATAGGAGGAGAGTTTGGAGATGATAAAAAAACAATGATTGATATGCTTAAATTAAGTTTATCTGAATTACCAGAGAATAAACCAAGACATCTTTTAGGTATAGGGTATTTAAAAGATATTCCTAAAATAATTAAAGCAGGTGTAGATACTTTTGATTGTATAGTTCCAACTCATTATGCTAGAAGGGGAATAGCTTTTACATCTTTGGGTGAACTAGATTTAAACAAAAAAGTATTTTCAGAAGATAAAAAATCTTTAGATCCCAAATGTTCTTGTTTCGTTTGTAAGAATCATACAAGAGGATATATTCATCATTTGTTTAGAGCTAAAGAAATTACTGGGATGAAATTACTTACCTTCCATAATTTACATTTTTTTAATTCTTTTGTTGAGAATATTAGAAAAGACATTAAACGTGGTAAGATATAAAACATGGATAAACCAATAAAATTATCACCAAGTTCACTTAATCTATATTATGAATGTCCTTATTGTTTTTGGTTGGACAAGAAAAAGGGAGTTAGAAGACCTCAACCATTTCCTTACGCACTAAATGCAGCCGTAGACTATTTATTAAAAGAAGAATTTGATAAATATAGAAAGAAGAAAGAGTTACATCCTTTATTGGTAGCTAATAATATTCCAGCCAAACTTTTCCCTAACCAAAAGCTCTTAGATGAATGGAGGGATAATTTTAGGGGTATAAGATTTTATGACGCAGAATTAGATGCAACCTTATTCGGAGCGGTTGATGATATTTTAGAGTTTTCAGAGGGAAAATTAGTCGTAATGGACTATAAATCTACCGGAAGCACGGCAGCTAGAATTTATGATAGGTTTCAATTACAACTAGACGTATATACATTTCTACTTGAAAAGAATGGATATAAAACAATGAGAAAGGGATGTTTAGCTTTTTATATAGTGGATAAAAATAATGGATTTGATGGCAAGCTTCCTTTTAGAAAAGAAATACATATGATAGATACTGATCCTACCTATGTTCATAAATTATTTAAAGAAGCATCAGAATATCTGAGAAAAGATAATCCTGGTGAACATAGTCCAGAATGCCAATATGGCATTTGGTATAAAGGGGTGAAAGATATAGATAAAAAATGAAAAAAATAAAAGGAAAAACCGTTGTTGTCGGAGGAACTTTTGATGTCCTTCATAAAGGACACACAGCTTTATTAAAGAAGGCTTTTTCTTTGGGTAGAGTTATTTTAGGTTTAACTTCAGATAAATATGTTAAAAGGAAAAGAAGAAGTATTAAGAGTTATGTTGAAAGAAATAAAAATCTAAAAGAGTTTATAGATAGTAATTTTTCTAATAATTTTGAAATATATAAAACGGAAGATAGATTTGGAGTTACCCTAGAAAAAGATTTTGACTATATTGTTGTCTCTCCAGAAACATTTAAAACAGCCAAAGAAATAAATAAAAAAAGAAAAAAGATTGGCAGAAAATCAATTAAAATAATAAAAATACCTTTTGTTCTAGGAAAAGATGGAAAACCTATTTCTTCTAGTAGTCTAGCTTTTAGTTATGAAGGAATAATTAAAAAGTTAAAATCATTAGCTAATAAAAAAAATAGAGAGGGGATGATAAGATTTGGGATAAGCTCTAAAAATACATTAGGAATATCAACATATTTTTTAAGGGATATAGCTAAAGAAATAGGAAAAAACCATAATTTAGCCTTAAAACTCTGGGATTCTAAAATTCATGAGGCAAGATTATTGGCTGGATTTATTGCCGATCCTAAAAAACTTACTGAAAAGGAAATGGAGAAATGGGTGAAAAAAATAGATTCTTGGGATATATGTGATCAAGTTTGTTCTAGCTTATTTGATAAAACTATTTTTGCTAAGAAAAAAGTTTTTGAATGGACCAAAAGAAAAGAAGAATTTGTTAAAAGATCAGGGTTTGCTTTAATAGCTGTTTTATCTATTCATGACAAAGAAGCTTCTAATGCTTTTTTTGAAAAGTTCTTTCCAATAATAAAAAGAGAAGCAATAGATGAAAGAAATTTTGTTAAAAAAGCTGTTAATTGGGCTTTAAGGCAAATAGGGAAGAGAAATTTAGTTTTAAATGGAAGGGCAATAAAAGTTGCTACAGACATTTCTAAAATAGATTCTAAATCTGCTAAGTGGATAGCTTCTAATGCTTTAACAGAGTTAAATATTAAACGTAAATTAATGCAAAAAAGTAAATAAAAAACTGCTCTTTCGGGCAGTTTTTTGTTTTATTTGCAAAATTCTTCGTAACAGTATTTAGCTACCACTAATCCATTTGAATCTTTTAAGTATACTGTATCTCCAAATCTATCCATAATTTCATTATCATGTGTATCTGTGTATATATGCCATTTAGATAAGGAGAAATTGCTATCATTAGAATAGTTATTAACACATCCATTATAATTAAAGTTTGTATTAAGATAATCCATACAATACGTGTCCGAATATAATCTTGCTTCACTTATCTTAGTTGGACTTGGAAATTCACAAGTTCCCACTTTAGTTGTAATAAAATTTTTACATTCTGGTGTTAAAAAACTAGATAGACTATCAGATGTTGGTTTTGGACAATTGCTGGATATTGAGATAGGGAAATCTATGGATTTAAGGTAATATCCCATACATTTATTTGGTCTAAAGCTTATTGTGCTAACACCAAATGGACTAGGTTCACTAGATATATAAATAGTGTCTCCTTTTTTTAAAATAATATTTTGTTTCCAAGAAGAATCATTATTAGGATTATATATTTCTGCTCCAGAAGGAATTAAAATACTTTTCTTTTTTCCTTCTAATTTCCAACCAGTTATATTTACTGTTTGGTCAGAGGCTAGTTTAGTTGATATAGTTATTAGGGATGGATTGGCACTTGCATCTGGTTTCTTAAAGCTAGATATATTTATTTCATTATAGTAAGAAGAAACATTTATTTTTATAGTTATTTCGGCAGGAGTTGGTTCGATCATTGTATCGGTTCTTCCTCTTACCCAGAAAGTATATTCTTTTTGTCCATCAGGAAAAATAACCGTTCTTGATTTTTGAGTTGTCTTTATCCATTTTGAATCTACTTCTTCTGCCGTAGTTTCAAAGTATAAATCACTAGCACTTACACCGCCAGAAAGAATAGCATCAAATTCAAAAGTTACTTCAGTGGTGTCACTAAAAACAGCTTGTTTTACGGGACCTTGTCTTATATAAGAGTTTATTGGGAAATTGGGATCTATGGTTGTTTTTGTTTGAGACGTAGATTGATCACTACTTTTATTGGAAGAACCACTTTGAGAAACTTGTTGTTCTTGGTTTTGTTCTTCGGGCAAAAAAGAAACATTTTTATCTGGATTAATAAATACTCCAGCTAAAGAAACTATTATAGCTACTACTATAAATAAGATTATTATAGGCATATTGTTTTATTATTAAACCATAAAATTAAATAAAAGTCATTTTTAGAGAGTAGACAAGAGCGTTAAAAAATGAGAAGATATAATATAATAATTTAGTCTTATTTATTAGTATTGATAATTAATTAAAAATGAATAATAAAACAATAATTTATATAGTTTCAGTTATAGTGCTTGTTTTAGTTGTAGGTTGGTACTTTTTATGGAGTGATTCTAGTCTTGTACAAGAAGAAGAACAAATTCAAGAACAAGTAAATCAAGCGGAAGATATTAAATTAGAAGAAGTTAAATTGGTTGATTTGGTTAATGATGATTTTGAAATAAAGCATCCTGAGGGTTGGAGAAAATTAACTCCTCCAGAAGGAATTCAAGTTCTTTTAACCAACATTGGAGAGGAACAAATAGATCCTGAAAAAGAAAAAGATGGATTTAACACTTATTTAGCTATAACCAAAGATGTTCTTCAAGGGAAAAATACAGAAGAGTTTGTAGCTTATGTTAAAAATATCTTAACTGATTCTTTGCCATCTATTGTATTTAACAAAGAGGAAGCAGCTAATATTAATGGAAGAGACGCTATAGCTATAGAAGCTTTAGTAACCCAAGAAGGATATAAATTTAGCACTTTATTATTTATGATAAGGGGAGAAGGGGATGATATGTGGACTTTATCCTTTAATACTTCCGAAATAAAATGGGAAGATTCGAAAGATTTATTTTATGAAATTTCTAATAGTTTTAAATTAAAATAGTGAAGAGATTATACAGAAGTAGAAAAAACAAGATATTAGCTGGAGTTTTAGGGAGACTAGGAGAATATATTAATCTAGACCCTACAGTTTTAAGGATTAGTTGGGTAGTTATAACTATTTTTACTGGATTCTTTCCTGGTTTCTTAATTTATTTTCTAGTTGTTCTAATAATTTCAGAAGAAATATCGATCTAATAAAAAAGCCCTCTATTAGGAAGGCTTGTTTGTTATACATGAAATGAGATTTCGAATTTTCCCGTTTTGGTATAAAGTAAATATTCATTTTTTCCATTGGACTAGATATCAATATCACTTCTACCCGGAAGATTGCGTATATATTTAAACTCCTCGCCTTTCAGTCCAGCTTTTATTTTAATTAGTTTTTATTTTGTTATTTTTATTTCTGTAATTATCTTTTTAGCTTCAGTCATTACAACCCTCTTTACAATATAATTAGCGTTTTAATATTGCGTTTGAGTTTTCTACATTGTCTTTAAAATCTTTTCTATATTTTTCCCTCAGCACCAGCCTTATTCCATTTTTTTTGATATTAACAAAGAATATTTCCCCCCAAAATTCATTGTTCAAAAAATAAACAACAGGAATGGCTATATATATAGGGAAAAATTGTACCAATTTTTCAACTACTTCCATGGGAGATGAATTGTTGAAGAAGTAGTGATACAGGACATGCCTTTTGATATTCACCTTTATTTTATTCCATTCTATGCCAGATAATTTGGGAAATCTGGAGGTAGAAAAAATATGGTGATAATTTTTGTGTTTGTTATTATTTTTTCTCTCGTCATTTTTCCTCAAGACAATCTCCTTTCTATTTGAAATGTGCTTTCCTCCTTTTTTAGATATTAGTACAATATTAATAAAAGGTAAAGGGAAAATGTATTATTGAATTTATTTGTAAAATTATGTTGTATAAAGTAAAAGTTTCCCCTGGATCTAAAAAGAGGGAAATAATAAAAAAAGATAAAGATAGGTTTGAGATTAGGGTAAAAGCAAAACCTGAAAGAGGGTTGGCTAATAAAGAAGTAATGGAAACTATTTCTGCTTACTTTAAGGTGCCAATTTCTAAAGTTAGATTAATTAAGGGAAACAAAAGCACAAATAAGATTTTTGAAATAATTGATTATTAATATAATAATAGCTAAATTGCACAGTCTTTACTAAAAGGCAGTTTTTTGTTATAATATAGAGCATAAATATGAATGATAAAAATCAAAAAGAAAATTTAAATTTTTATGGTCTCGGGATAGCTCCTGGGATTCTCGATGTTTTAAAAAAACTTCGCTATTTAATACCCACTCCTATTCAGCATCAATCAATCGCTATTGCCGTTCAAGGGAAAGATATAGTTGGTGTTGCTCAAACAGGTACAGGCAAAACTCTTGCTTTTGGCATTCCAATGATTCAAAGATTAGCAAGCACAAAAGGTTTAGGATTAGTGCTTTCACCGACTAGAGAATTAGCTTTACAAATTGAGAATGAGCTTAAAAAGATTGGTGGCCCTCTTGGTCTTAAGACTGCAGTTTTAATTGGTGGAGTTCCTATTAGACCTCAGATATCAGCTCTTAGAAGAAATCCAAATGTTATTATAGCAACCCCTGGTCGTTTGATTGATCACTTACACCAAAGAACAGCTAATCTTAAAGATGTAAATATTTTAATTTTAGATGAAGCTGATCGTATGTTGGATATGGGGTTTTTGCCACAGATAAATGAAATCTTAAAATTAGTTCCTAAAGATCGTCAAACAATGCTTTTTTCAGCTACACTTTCACCACAAGTCATGAGTATTGCTTCAGTTAATATGAAGCTTCCTATTCGTGTTGAAATAGCTCCTACTGGTACCACTGTTGATAATGTTTCTCAAGATTTATTTATAGTTTCTAAAGAAGAGAAAACGCGTTTATTAGAAAAGATTTTAGCTCAATATACAGGATCAGCTCTTGTCTTTACTAAGACTAAATATGGAGCTACTCGTGTAGCTAATGCAATAAAGAAGATGGGTCATTCTGCAACAGAAATACATTCAAATAGAACTTTTCCTCAAAGAAAAAGTGCTTTAGATGGATTTAAGTCAGGTCAATATCGTGTACTCGTAGCAACTGATATTGTAGCTAGAGGGATAGACGTAGCTGGGATAGAATTAGTTGTAAATTATGATTTACCCTCACAAGCAGAAGATTATGTTCATAGAATAGGGAGAACAGCTCGTGCTGGTATGAAGGGACATGCTATTTCTTTTGTAATGCCATCTGAACAAGCAGAAATTCGTGCCATTGAATGGTTGATCAGAAAGAAGTTAAACGTATCTACACTTCCTGAATTTCCAAGTGCTCAATTTGCAAGACCTAGGATGGTTTATCGCAGCAAGAGAAGAAGATAAAAATT
>JBDRIW010000035.1:0-15536 GCA_043815465.1 Candidatus Nealsoniibacteriota bacterium
TATCACCTAAGTGCGACGAAGAAAATAAGCTCGGTAAAAGATATCGTTGTATGGTATGTGGCACCGAAGCGCTTATGGTCAATGCTGGCAATAGGGTTGAATGCTGTAGCCAACCTATGGAACCGCAAGAACCCAGAGTCATACCTTCGTCTGATTAAGCAGTCTTTAATAGACAAAAAAATAAGCGGTGAGATAATATCAATACCCGCCTTTTTATTTTTAATTTAAGAGGTATAATTAGATAAAAAGGTTCCAACATCGCCTCATTTATCTAGCTAATAATTTTAGAAAATATAATATAACATTTATTTATGGCTATTACTCCTACTTGTGACAAATGTAAAAACAGGTTAAATCAATTTGGTGGTTTGGTTTTTAGTCCGCCAAATGATAAAGGATATGTTAAAAAATGGCATCTTTGCAAAAAGTGTTATAAATTAACTACAAAATTTTTAACTAAAAAAATCTAACATAGTCTCATTTATCCAGTTAATAATTGTATGGAAGAATTAAACATAACATATCAACAAGCTCAAGATTTAGTTAAAAAATACATATCTGAACCAATTACGAAATTGCATCTTAGAGAGACAGAAGTTTTTATGAATGCACTAGCTAAGAAATTTAATGAAGATGAAGAGAAGTGGGGAATTATTGGATTATTGCACGATATTGACTGGGACTTAACTAAAAATGATCCGACTGAACATTGTATTAAAGCACAGGAAATTCTAAGAGAGGCTGGGGTAAGTGATTTTCTTATAGAAACAATAATTTCACATGGTTATAGTCTTGAAGCTATCCCAAATCTTAAAGATAAGCAACGATCAACTAAAATTCAATATTGCTTAGTAGCTGCCGAAACTTTAACTGGCATTATAATATCAGCTACCCTAGTCCAACCAGACAAGAAATTACAAAGCGTTGGTTTAAATTCCCTAAAAAAGAAATTTAAGAATAAAGCTTTTGCTGCAAAATGCGACAGAAATATTGTATTAGAATGTGAAAAAGCCGATATACCACTAGATGAATTTCTTCAAATAGGATTATCATCTTTACAGAATATTTCTGGAGAACTTGGGTTATAAATTAAAAAGTTTCAATATAGTTCCATATATTTAACATCCGAAAGGTTGTTTTTAAATAAAAAGATGTTAAAGTTAGTTTTAGCAAAGTTATTTCCCAAATAAATATATAGAAAGGAGGATTGTTATGAAGAATGAAGGCATGCCTAAGCTTCGCATAGGTGACCTTGTAGCCGACATACCAATCATCCAAGGAGGAATGGGTGTAGGTATTTCTTTAGCAAACTTAGCTTCGGCTGTTGCTAATGAGGGAGCTATCGGGATTATATCTGGATTGGGTCTAGGGATTTTAGAAGGCAAGAGTAATGGAAATTATACAGAAAACAATAAATTGTCCTTGCAAAATGAGATAAAAAAAGCAAGAAAAAAAACAAAAGGTATCATAGGCGTGAATATTATTGTTGCCGCTAGTGATGCTGAAAGTCTCATTCAAGGAGCCGTTGAGGAAAAAGTAGATCTCATCATATTTGGTGCAGGGCTACTTAAAAATCTTCCTGGAACTTTACCTCTTGAAAATCTAGATCAACTCCATACTAAATTTGTCCCCATCGTATCTTCAGCAAGAGCAACTAAAATCATATTCGGAATGTGGCAAAAGAGATATAATCATGTTCCGGATGCGGTAATAGTTGAGGGACCATTGGCTGGTGGACATCTGGGGTTTAAAAAGGAACAAATAAATGATCCCAGTTATTCATTGGAAAATATCTTACCAGAGGTGCTTTCGACAGTAATCCCACACGAACAAATGGCTGGAAAACAGATTCCGGTGATTGCTGCAGGAGGCATATATGCGGGAGCTGATATCCGTAAATTCCTAGAATTAGGCGCTCATGGAGTACAAATGGCAACAAGGTTTGTTGTTACTGATGAGTGTGACGCTTCTATAAAATTTAAAGAAGCGTTCATTGAGTGCCGAGAAGAAGACCTGATGATAATCGACAGTCCTGTTGGGTTACCCGGAAGAGCTATAAGAAATGAATTTCTAGAAGATGTAGCTAGGGGAGATAAAAAACCTTTCAATTGCCCTTGGAAATGTTTAAAAACTTGCAAAGGAATTGGAGAAGCTCCTTACTGCATCACCATAGCATTGATTAATGCAAAACGAGGAAATATCAATAATGGTTTCGTTTTTGCAGGAGCTAATGCTTACAGAACAGACAAAATTGTGTCTGTAAAAAAACTTCTAGAAACTTTAATTCAGGAGTACGCTCAAGCGTAATAATAACCATAGCCGTAAGGGTAAACTTTACGGCTTTTTTTATATTATATTAATCGATATTATAGTAGTGTCACTTTTCTTAAAGCCCTTTTTATGGTATTCTCAAACGGTTAAAATAATATGAATAATCAAGAAGTAATTTTAAGATTTGATGACGTTTTTTTTGGTCATGGACAGAATAAACCCATTTTAAATGAGGTTAATTTTACTGTGAGAAGGGGATCTAAAATTACCTTAATGGGTCAGAACGGTGTAGGAAAAAGTACTGTTTTTCATCTTATTACTGGGGACCTAAGTCCTGATTCTGGTTCTATTAGTTTAAACCCTAATTTAACTGTAGCTATAGCTAAACAAGTTATTCCTATGGATCAACTTAAACTTACGGTGAGAGAGTTTTTTCAGAACTGTTTTAAGAAAAAAGTTTATGATATTGATCCTAAGATTGAAGAAGTTTTAGAAATAGTTAATTTAGAAGCTAGTAAGGATAGATTGATTAAAGCTTTCTCTGGAGGACAGCAAGCAAAATTACTTTTAGCCTCAGCTATTATACAAAAACCAGATTTATTACTTTTAGATGAACCTACTAATAATTTAGATGAAGCAGGAATTAACCATCTAACACAATTCTTGGTTGATTATAAAAAGACTTGTATTGTTATTTCTCATGATGCTAATTTTTTAAATACTTTTACAGAAGGTGTTTTATATTTAGATATTTTTGCTCGTAATATTGAACAATACACCGGTAATTATTTTGATTTATTAGCTGAGATAGAAGCTAGAATTAAAAGAGAAAATAGAAAGAATGCACAACTAGCTAAAAAGATTATAGAGAACAAAGAGAAGGTAAATTATTTTGCTCAGAAAGGAGGAAAGATGAGATTGGTGGCTAAAAAAATGAGAGATGAAGTTAAAGAGATGGAAGAGGCTAAAGTTGAGGTTAGAAGAGAAGATAAAACTATTAGATCTTTTATTATTCCTTGTCAGGAAGGTATTGGTGGAGAAATTTTAAATATTAGCTCTTTTTCTATTATGAGTAAAAATAAATTCATAAAAAGAGAAACTAATATCTCTTTAAGAAAAAGAGAGAATCTTCTTTTGATGGGGCCCAATGGTATTGGAAAAACTACTTTACTTGAATCCTTGGCTTTAGGAAAAGATAGTGGTATTAAGATTGCTCCCAATGTAACAGTAGGATATTATCGTCAAAATTTTTCTACTCTTAATTTTGATGATACAGTTTATCAATCTTTTAGTTCGATAGCTAAAGATTCATCCGAAACAGATATTCGTTCTTTGGCAGCTGGATTTTTAATTACTAACGATTTACTTTATTCAAAGATAGGAAGCTTATCCGAAGGTCAAAAAGGTTTAGTCTCTTTAGTTAGACTCGTACTTCAAAAACCTGGCTTACTTATATTAGATGAACCAACTAATCATATTAATTTTCGTCATTTGCCAGTTATTGCTGATGCTCTAAATAAATATGATGGCGCTATGATATTAGTTAGTCATATGTCTGAATTTATTAATAAAATAAAAATTGATAGAATTCTTGATCTAGGGAAATAGTAGAGGATTTTTAAGCTTAATTTAAAATGATTATCTTAATGACGATTTTTTTGTTAGAGTAATAATATGTCAGACAAAGTAATTATATTTGATACAACTTTAAGAGATGGAGAACAAGCTCCTGGTGCTTCTTTAAATCAAAAAGAAAAACTAGAAGTTGCAAAAGCCTTAAAAGATTTAGGAGTAGATATTATAGAGGCTGGTTTTCCAATTGCTTCCAAAGGAGATTTTGAGGCTGTAAAGTTAATAGCTCAGACCATAAAAGGACCTATTATCTGTGGTTTAGCCAGATCTATTAAAGAAGATATAGATGCTGTTAGAGATGCCTTAAAAGGGGCAGAAAGAGCGAGAATACATGTGTTTTTAGCTACTTCTAAGCTTCATATGGAACATAAACTAGAGAAGACAGAAGAAGAGGTTTTAAAGATGGCCATAGAGTCTGTTCAATATGCTAAACAATTTTTTGATGATGTAGAATTCTCACCAGAAGATGCCTCTAGAACAGAAAAGAAATTCTTATTTAAAATACTTGAGGAAACCATTGAGGCTGGAGCTACTACGGTAAATATACCTGATACAGTAGGATATTCAGATCCAGAAGAGTTCGGTAATCTTATAAAAGAAATAAAAGAGAATATTCCCAATATTAATAAAGCTGTAATTTCAACTCATTGTCATGATGATTTAGGGTTGGCTGTTGCTAATTCTTTATCCGCTATTAAAAATGGAGCTAGGCAAATTGAATGCACTATTAATGGAATAGGGGAAAGAGCTGGAAATGCTTCTTTAGAAGAAATAGTTATAAATATTCATACTAGAAAAGATATATTTAATAATTTAGAAACTAATATTAATAAAAAAGAAATATATAAAACATCTCAATTAGTTTCTAAACTTACTGGGTTTGCCATAGCCCCCAATAAAGCTATTGTTGGTGCTAATGCTTTTAGACATGAAGCAGGAATACACCAGCATGGAATATTAAAAAAAAGAGAAACGTATGAAATTATAAACGGAGAAGATGTTGGTTTTAATTTAGATAACATGGTATTAGGTAAACATTCTGGTAGATATGCCTTTATTCATAAATTAGAAAAACTAGGACATAAACTTTCTTCAGAAAATTTAGAAAAAGCTTTTGTTGACTTTAAATCATTAGCAGATGAGAGAAAAAATATATCTGACGAAGATTTAGTTTCTATAGCTAGTAAATATTTATTGTAATTATAATCAAAGGTCGAATATTTAAAGTTTAAAATTAATATCTTATGCAAAATTTACACCCTAAATCAATCTGGCTATTTTTCTTTCAATATCTCGGAGTGGGATTAGGAATCACCGTTTTCTTAGGATGGTTTGGAGGATTATATCTTTTTCAGCTTGCTTCAAAAAGTACTACTTCTGCCATCTTATTAATAATTTTATTCTTTGTTTTTTGGATTATGTTCAGCTATATTGCAGCTAAATTAAGCTATAACGCTTATAAGTATGAACTTGCTGATAATGCTTTTAAAAAAGAACATGGAGTAATTTGGAAAAAATATATTTCAATTCCTTATGAAAGGATTCAAAACGTAGATATTCATAGAGGAATTTTAGCTAGAATTCTTGGTCTTTCAGATCTTATGATCCAGACAGCTGGATATACTGGTGGTGGAGGAAGATCAGGCATAGGGAGAGAACCAGAAGGAAGATTGCCAGGAATAGGCAAAGAATTAGCTGAACAATTAAGAGAAGAATTGGTGATTAGAGCAAAAGGAATGAAATCTGGAGTTTAAACAAAAAAATAATAAATAATTTAAAAAGTCGCCAAGTTGGCGATTTTTTGTTAGAGTAACATATTATGCCTTTATCAATAGGAATTGTTGGTTTACCCAACGTAGGTAAATCCACTTTATTTCAAACAATAACTAAAAAACAAGTAGATATAGCTAATTATCCTTTCTGCACTATTAACCCAAACGTTGGGGTTGTTGCCGTTCCCGACAAAAGAGTAGATGAATTAACAGAATTAACTAAATCCGTTAAGAAAATATATACCACTATAGAATTTTATGATATTGCAGGATTAGTAAAAGGAGCTAATAAAGGAGAAGGATTGGGCAATAAGTTTTTAGCTAATATAAGAGAGACGGATGCAATAGTATATGTTTTAAGAGCTTTTAAAAAAGAAGATATACTTAACACTCAAAATAAAATAGATCCAATAGATGATAAAGAAATTTTAGATACAGAATTAATATTAAAAGATTTAGAAACTATTACTAAAAGAGTGAAAGACTTAGAAGGAGATGTAAGAGCTAGCAAAAAAGAAGCTGTAAAAGAATCTGAAGTTTTAACTAGAGTGAAACTATTACTAGAAAAAGGGAAGATATTATCAGAACAAGAATTTAAGGAGGAAGATAAAATAATCATAAATCAGTATCAGTTGCTTAGCATGAAGCCTAGATTATATTTATTGAATGGGAAAGATGAAGAAGTTTCCAAAGAAGTAATAGAAGAATTCAAAAAGAATAATTGGCCATTATTAATAATAGATATTTTAATTGAGAACGAAGCAGCGGATATGACTAAAGAAGAAAGAAAATCTTTAGAACTTCCTATTGAGTCTGAATTAGACTTATTGATTGAAAAATCTTATGAAATATTAGGTCTTATAAGTTTTTTGACTACAGGGCCTGACGAAACAAGGGCTTGGACATTAAAAAAAGGAGCTAAAGCCCCTCAAGCCGGTGGAGAGATACATAGTGATTTTGAAAAGAACTTTATTAAAGCAGATGTAATAAATTGGAAAGAATTACTAGATTGCGGAGGATTCGCTCAAGCTAGAGAAAGGGGACGAATTCGGACAGAGGGAAAAGAGTATGTTGTTCAAGATGGAGATGTTATCGAAATAAAGCATGGAGCCTAGTAAAAGACCGTATTAAAGCGGTCTTTTACTTATCTATCCTTTTAACGTATTCTCCTGTTTCAGTATGAACTTCTATTATATCTCCTGTCTCTACAAAAAGGGGAACATTAATTTTAGCTCCAGTTTCTAGAGTGACTACCTTAGTTCCTCCTTGAGCTCTATCTCCCTTAACTCCAGGAGGAGCCTCTGTAACTTCTAGTTGTACCTTTATCGGTGGAGATATATTTATTATTTCTCCATTAAATTTTAACCCAGAAACCAATTCATTAGATTTTAAAAATATAACACCATCTCCAATTACTTCTTTTGGAAACTCAAACCTATTTCCAGGATTATCTACTTCTGAAAAAACATATTTATCTTTATTAGTATATATAAATTTAATATTAACCATTTCTATATTTGTTTCTTTAAAATTATCTGTAGCATGAAAAGTTTTTGATATTATATTCCCAGTAATCAAATTTTTAATTTTGGCTTGAACCACAGATCCTCCTCTACCCTTAAAAACAAAAGAAGAATCAACTACTTTATATGGTTGATCATTAAAAATAAATTCAACTCCCTTTTTTAAATCATTGTGAGATAACATATTATTTCAATATTGTTCCTATAAAATCTTTATGTCCTCTAATAAAGTCTTCTGCTTTTGTTGGTTTTTTCCCTTCCATTTGTAATTCTTCTATAACAAAGAAGTTTTCTTTGCATTGTATCCCTATTTCATTCTGGGGAACTACCAATACTTTTCCCATAGGATATGTAGTATTATCTGGAGAAATAAGAACTCTAGATTTTAATATTTTTATTTTCATAGTGTTTCCGTCCTTTTCCCAAGTAGTAAAGGTTCCAGGCCAAGGATCAAAAGCTCTTACTTTTCTTTCAATAACATCGGCTGATTCTTTCCAATTTATTTTCCCATCTTCTTTTTTAATAATATTGAAATAAGTAGCTTCGGTTTCTTCTTGTTCTTTTTCTTTTATTTCTCCAGAGACCCATTGAGGAATAGTCTTTATTAATAAATCTGTTCCAAGAATAGCTAACTTATTATGTAGCTCTTTTGCCGTTTCTTTTTCTCTTATCTCTACTTCTTCTTGAGATAATATGGGGCCTGAATCTAATTTTTCTTCTACTAACATAATAGTCACTCCTGTTTTTTTATCTCCGTTTAAAATAACAGATTGAATAGGGGAGGCACCTCTATATTTTGGCAATAAAGAAGGATGAACATTTATTGTTTTATATTTAGGAATATCTAATAGTTCTTTAGGGATTAATTTTCCATAAGCTGCTTCTATTATTAAATCAGGATTCATTTTCTTAATATCCTCAGTTATTTCTTTTAATTTTACTGGTTGCATTACTGGGATATTATTTTCTTGAGCTAAAACCTTAACTGGTGGGGGAGTTATGATTTGCTTTCTTCCCACTGGCTTATCTGGTGTGGTTATAACTAAATCAGGTTTGAAATCATTATCAATCAAACCTTTTAATATAATTGCTCCGAACTCCGGAGTCCCCATAAATATTATCTTTAAATTTTTCATTCTTCTAATCTCCAATCTATTTCTTTTTCTTCGTCAGCAAATTCAAGCCAACTCGAAGCTTCGTCTATCACATACCACTTATGCTTGGTATCTGACCAAACCATTGGTCTGTTTAAATAATAAGGCTTTTTAACTCTTTCTTTTGGTTTTAATTCATCTATTTCCAACCATTTTTTAAATATTGTTTCAATAGCATAATCAAGCTTTCTAGAGTTAGCCCAGGCAGCCACGCTATCTATAGCTTTTTTAGCTTTTTTAACAGATCCTGCTAATTCTAATAATTGTTTGGCTGGCCTAGTATATCTAGAATAAATTATCTTTTTCTTTTTTGCATCTTTTTTTATTTTATCTAAACTCCAACCCTTACTAAAAAAATAATAGTTTACTATCTCTTGTATCTCTGTTTCTTTTTGCTCTTTCTTCTTTGTCTTTTTCTCTATTTTCTTTTTTTTAACAATTTCTTTCTTCATATTATTTACCAGCAAGTGATTTAATTCTTCTACCTTCTGCTTCAACAATATCTCCATCATACTCTGCCGAATGAGCGACAGAATTTTTATAGATTGGTTTTTTATGGTCTAAATGAAGATTCACCATTATTTTACCATCTCCTTCTTTAAGGTATATATGAAACCTAGGATAACCTCTTGCAGGATGAGTAAACATTAATTCTCCTCTATCTATAGTTTCTCCTTGAAAATGATATCCAATATCTCTCATCAAAACACGAGTATTCTTAATAAATGGTCCTTCTAGTAAAATTTTCATAATATCTTTAGTATTAATTTTTCTGTTATTGTATCGTAAATAGCAAAAGTAGCTCTATATATTATTCCAGCTACATTCCCAGGATTTACCATTCTAGTTTTATTTATCTTTTCTTCCCATGGTTTGTGTGTATGTCCGTAAAAAACTATCTTATACTTATTATTTTCTGAAAGCTTTTTTGCTATCTCTGGAAAATGAGTAAAAGCTATATCTTTAATAGTTCCGTACTCGGGGAATATTTTTAATTGTGGTAGTTTTGGATCTTTTTCTATAGAAAAATCTCTATCTTTATCTAAATTCCCTAAAGCAGCATAAATCTTTCCTTCAAACTTACTAAATATTTCTTTTAATATATCTATTGAAGCTATATCTCCACAATGAATAATAGTCTTAATCTTTTCTTCTTTTATTATTAAATAGATTTTTTTTTAGATTAGTTGAGTTGTCGTGACTGTCTGAAATGATTGCTATCTTCATATTTGAATATTAGCACAAAATTTACTAATAAAAAACGCTGTCATTTACATTGAAATGATAGCGTTATTTTAAATTTTCTTTAAAAATTCTTCTTAGTTGAGGATCGCGTCCGAGTTTGTTAATAGCCTTCAATTGGATTTGCCTTATCCTTTCTCTGGTAACTTCAAATTCTTTTCCCACTTCCTCCAAAGTATGATTTAGGTTGCCCTCTAACCCAAAACGCATTTTTATTACTTTTAATTCTCGGGGGGTCAAGACTTTTACACAAATTGCAATTAATTCTTCTTCTGAAATAGTTGAGACAATTTCTTCTTCTAAGTTTTGGCTGGAATCAGAAATAAAATCGCCTAGGGTTACTCCATCATTAGTATCAGGAAAAATCTCTTTTTCAAGATAAACAATATTTCCTAATTTTATGTATTTTTCTACTAACGTTGCTTTATTCGGAGCAAATACAGCATAAGCTATTTCTATTAAAGAAGAATTTGGCCCTAGACCAGCTTTAAATGCGAGCTGATATAACCTATCTGTTGATTCTTCGGCTTCTTGGGAAACAGATTGATAATGAACCATCTAAAACCTCCTTTCTTTCATTTTTTTCAATTTTTATATAAAATCAAGGAATAGTCAATAGACATATGAAGCATAGAATTTTTATTGCCATAAACTTACCTAAAGAGGTAAAAAAAAGACTGACATATATCCAAGAAAGATATCTAGATTTTCCTATTAAATGGACTAGGAAAGAAAACCTTCATATAACATTAGTTTTTCTTGGAGAGATAATAGATGAAGATCTTATAGAAATTTGTAATAAAATATCAGAAGCTGTTTTAAAAAACAAAACATTCTCTATAGATTTGAATAAAGTAGTGTATGGTCCCCCCAAAAAACTTCCACCTAAAATGATTTGGGTAACAGGAGAACAAAATATTTCACTTGGAAAATTACAAAAGGACTTAGAAGAATCTCTTTTGGGTTATTCTCAAGAAGAAAATAGGGGATATGCTCCCCATATCACCCTAGGAAAAATAAATGCCTGGAGATGGAAACAGATAGAACCAGAAGAAAGACCTAATATAGAAGAAGATTTAAATTTAAACTTTGATGTTACTTCTATAGAAATAATGGAAAGTCGTCTTAGAACAGGAGGTCCAGAATATGAAGTTTTAGAATCATATCAATTAGAAGAATAATTATGAAAATATATTTTATAGGAATAGGGGGAATAGGAGTTTCAGCTTTGGCCCAATATTATTTTAAAAAAGGAAATAAGATAATTGGGTCAGATTTAGTTTCTTCTGAAATAACAGATTCTCTTAAAAAGATGGGAGTCATTATTAATATTGGACTTCCCATTCAAAAAGATATTAAGGGGGCTGATTTAGTGATATATAGTCCTGCAGTAAAGAATAATAATCCTGGACTTAAAATAGCCAAGCAATTAAAAATTAAATGTTTAAGTTATCCCAAAGCTTTAGGAGAATTAACTAAAGAATATTTTACTATTGCTATATCTGGAACTCACGGAAAGAGTACGACAACTGCTATGTTGGCTTTAGTTTTAAAAAAGGGAGGATTAGATCCAACTGTTATTGTTGGAACTAAGATAAAAGAATTTGGTGATTCTAATTGTAGAGTAGGAAAAAGTAAATACTTATTAATAGAGGCAGACGAACACTTTGCTTCTTTTTTAAATTATTGGCCAAAGATAATTGCTTTAACTAATATAGAAGCTGATCATTTAGATTATTATAAAAATCTTAACAATCTTTTAAAAACTTTTAAGGAGTATATATCTCATTTAAAAGAAGATGGATTATTGGTTATTAATGGAGATGACAAAAATATTAAAAAGATTTTAAATAAAAAATCTAAATTTAAAATTAATAAATATAATTTAAAACAGAAAGATTCTAAAAAATTAAAAGAAATATTAAAAATTCCAGGAGAACATAATATTTATAATGCTTTGGAAGTTTTGACTATAGCTAGAGCTTTAAGTATTCCAGACAAAACTACATTTAAAGCATTGTCAGAATATGAGGGTGCTTGGAGAAGATTTGAAACAATACAAACCAAACCTTTTGTTTTAATTTCTGATTATGGGCATAATCCAACAAAACTTTTGGCTGGTCTAAAAACAGCTAGAGAAAAATATCCTAAAAGAGAAATATGGTGCGTTTATCAACCTCATCAATACCAAAGAACTTATTATTTGTTTAAAGAATTTGTTAAGGCTTTTAGAACAGCTCCAACAGATAAAATAATTCTTACCGATGTATATGATGTAGCTGGAAGAGAAGAAAAAAAGATAAAAAATAAAATTAATTCTGAAATATTAGCTAAGGCGGTAAAAAAGAAAAACCTAATATATATTAAAAATAAAGATCTTTTGAAATATCTTAAAAATAATATAAAAGATGATATTGCCTTAATTATTATGGGAGCAGGCGACATATACTTACTTGTGGACGAATTGCGCTTGACAATTAAGGGAAAGAGAAAGAAAATGAATTAAGAAATTCTATTTCAAGGTCGAAAACAATCTATTTAATTTTTTATAATTATGACATTACTTTGGATAATAGTAGCGGTCGTAGCTTTAATTTTATTCGTTTGGTATGTGACTAAAAAGATGGGAGGTAAAGGATCAGGAGGACCTAGTTCACCTAATACTCCTATGCAAACACCTCCACCAGCACCTCCAATGCCACCTTCAGAACCACCTATGGGAGGACAGGGAATGTAATCTACTTGATTAAAACATAAGCTCCGTTCTTTTAGAGCGGAGTTTTTCGTTGACAAAAATATATTTTAGTGTCATTATAATTTTATAATTAAAAACAATTGAACTTTTACAATCGCATTTTAATGCGTTTATATAAAATTTAAAACAAAGGAGTTGGAGATGAAAATATTAGTCGTTCCTCCAATTCTTTATGATTTGGAGGAAATAAACAGTAGTTTTGTTGAGTTGGAAGAAAAAACAAACAATAATAGAATAAACCCAAGCGAAGCTAGAGAAATTGTTAAAAAACTAATTCCTTCTTTAATTTCTATTATCAAACGAGCAATAGAAGAAAATTGGGGAAAGGAAGAAATAAGGGCCAAACTTAGAGATACTTGGAGAATTCATGGAGAATCTTCATTTATAAAACATCTCCAAGAATGGCCATATGGATTTATGGGAGACTTTGTAGCTATCAATAATATCGTGGATAAAAAAGAACTCTCTGAACATCCATTGGGAAGTATTCTTGGAGAGTATGCCCTAGAGAGCCCCATAGCTCAACAGCATCGCGAAAAAATAAGAATTCAAGCTGCATTAATAGAAACAATCTGCCAGAAACGTGAAGAAGCGATAATTGTTTCAGCAGCAGCTGGAGCTTCTCGCGACATTGAATTAGTTCAAGATATCATAAAAAAAACTGGTGCGAAGATATACTTGATTGATTCTGACCAAAACGCCCTAATAGATTCTATCGCAAGATTAGAAAAAATCAAAAATCAGATAGAAACCAGAACCGTTAATGTCTTTACGCTTCCAAAATTTCTCAAATCTCTTGTAGAAAATGGGCAAAACCCAGACTTAGTCTTTGCTGGAGGGTTGCTTGATTATCTTAATAATAAACTAGCGACTCAATTTGTTAGAATGGTTTGGGATCAATTGAAAGGTCAGGATAGCCTATTTATGTTCACTAATATTGCTGAAGGTAATCCGTTTAGACCTTGGATTGAAACTATGGCGAATTGGAAACTCATTGAACGATCAGAAAAAGAAATGAGAGAGCTATCGAATCTTGGAAATTCAAAGCACCAATCGCTAGAAAAAGATCCGACCGGTTTAACCTGGATTGTTAAAGCAAGTGACAACTCTGATTGTTTTAAATAAGAGGCAGTGATATAATTAAAAAAATCGCTGTCTCATTTTTTTTGCGCTATGGATTTAACAAATATTATTTTAATAACTCTTGCGTCTATAGATTTGTTTTTAGGCGCCTTGATAATTAGTGGTGACCACAAAACAGAAAGTAATATTACTTATACTATTTTTGTTTTGGCTGTTGTTATGTGGACTATAGGAATAGCATTTTTTAGAGAGACTAATGATTATGAATCTTTATTGCTTTGGAATAGGGTATTCGTTTTTGCTGCTTCTATAATTGCTGGAAGTCTTTTGCATTTTTCCCTTATTTTTCCCTACGCTAAAACTAAATTAACTTTATTTAAAAAAATATTAATATATCTTCCAAGCGTTTTAGTCTTTTTTGCGGTAATAACCCCAGGAATTCTAATAAAAGATATTGTAATTCGCCCATGGGGGAATGAAAGCATTTTGGGGTGGGGATATATTTATTTTGGATTTTATTTTTCAATATTTTCTATTTGGTCATTTTTAAATTTACTAATAAAATATAGAAAATCAATTGGAATAATAAGAACTCGACTTTCTTTTGTTTTGGCGGGACTTTGTATATCCTTGGTTTTTGGTGCGGTTTTTAATCTATATCTTATTCTGCTGGGAAATTATAAGCTCATTTGGATAGGTCCGTATGCTTCATTTATCATGTTAGTCTTTATCGGATATGCTATTGCCAAACATCAGCTTATGAATATAAAAATAATTTTAACCGAGTTCTTTGTTGGTTTAATTTCTATTCTTCTTTTTGTTGAGGCGCTAATCTCTAAAACTGTTTATCAGCAATTATACAAATGGGGAATATTTTTTATATTTATTTATTTCGGTTATTTGCTTATTAAAAGTGTATTGAATGAAATAAAAAGAGGTGAAGAACTAAAAAAAGCGTATGCAAAGCTAGATAAATTAAGTAGAGCAAAATCTGAATTTTTATCAATAGCTTCTCATCAGCTAAGAACTCCATTAACTGCAGTGAAGGGATATATATCTTTAATTTTAGAAAAAAATTATGGAGAAGTTTCAGAAAAAATGATCCAACCTTTAAAAAATGTTTTTCAAAGCAATGAAAGACTTTTAAGTCTTGTAAATGATTTATTAAATCTATCTCATTTGGAGTCGGGAAAAATAGAACTTACTAAATCTTCTGTCTCTTTGGAAAATCTTATTTTAAATACAGTGGAAGAATTACGAATAAACGCAAATAAAAAAGGACTCTATATTAATATAGAAAAACCATCAAAACTTTTACCAAACATTATGGCTGATGAAGATAAATTAAGACAGGTAATTTTAAATATAATAGATAACGCAATAAAATATACAAACAATGGAGGAATTACCATAAAGATGAATGCAACTCCTTTAACAGAAAAAATCATTATTTCTGATACAGGGACTGGAATTACTCCAGAAGAAAAAAAGAATGTTTTCAAAATGTTCACCAGAGCTACGGCTGTAATTAAAAACCATACCGCAGGATTTGGAGTTGGATTATATGTTGCAAAAAAGTTTATAGATATGCATAATGGTAAAGTATGGATAGAAAGCCAAGGGTCTGGAAAAGGGACTACTTTGAATATTGAATTACCGATTAAATAAACTAAAAATGAAAAGAATATTAAATAAAGAAACAAATGAATTAGCGGGCAAAGAGGTTAAAGTTGCTGGTTGGGTTCAAACAATAAGAGCTCATGGTAAAATAGTTTTCTTTGACTTAAGAGATAGAAGTGGAATTCTCCAAATTGTTTTTATCCCTGGTTCTAAGGCTCATGAAAAGATGAATAAAATTAAACCTGAATGGGTGGTAGAAATTACGGGAAAGATAAATAAAAGACCAAATAAAATGATAAATGAAAATTTAGAAACGGGTAAGGTGGAATTAGAAGCTAAAGAAATTAAAGTATTATCAGAATCTGATCCAATCCCTTTTGATTACACAGAAAAAGATTTACAAGTAAGCCTTCCTACTCTCCTAGATCAAAGACCATTAACTATTAGAAATGAAAAGATAAAAGCTATTTTTAAGTTAGCAGAT
>JBDRIW010000036.1:0-2490 GCA_043815465.1 Candidatus Nealsoniibacteriota bacterium
TTAGCAACCGTCTTAGAATCATCCATTAAGAAAATGGCGCCTCCAGGATTAGTCTTACTCATTTTACCCTCTCCTTTTAAAGAAAGAAGGCGTAGCGATTTGACTTGAAGTACTTCTGGAACAGGGAGAACGTTCCCGTACCTTTTGTTGAATCTTCGCGCGAGTAAGCGGGTTACCTCTAAATGGGCAAGTTGGTCTTCGCCCACAGGTACTTTTCTGGCTTTATTGAGTAGAATATCAGCAGCCATAAGTACCGGATAGAGAAGGAGGAGAGCGTTTGCTGTCTCTGGGTTGGCTTTTGCTTTGAGCTTGTCTTTAAGAGTTGGCACTCTCAAAAGCTCTGCGACAGAAATAAGCCGTGCCAGAAGAACGGTAAACGTAGTTACCTCTCCAGCTATATCGGATTGGAGATATATCTTCGCTTTTTGCGGATCTACCCCAAGCGCGATATAGTCAGCTACAACTCCATGGAGGTACTGCTTTACTTTAGATGGTTCGTTATCCGTGATTGCGTGGAGATCAGCAACAAAGACTACGGGAGACATGCCTTGTCTCTGAAGTTCAATAATAGGCGCTACTGCGCCAAGGTAATTAGCTATAGTTAAATCACCAGTTGGTCGAATACCTGTTAACACTTCTGTTTTGTATTTCATTGCAGTCACCTCCTTTCTTTTGGCTTTGGTATTTTTTATGGTACTGGGTTTAGTATAGCGTATTTTTCTATTTTTGTCAAGATTATAAAGCATAGATTAAATATTAATTATAGAAACTTGTTCTAAGATTTTATTATTATTATACTTACCTTACTATAACAAAATAATAAGATTTTGTAAATTAAGATAAAACATTATTTTTTTGAGAAGTTCTCTCGAGGAAGAGATGTGGGCAAAATGCATACTGAAGGAGTTGGTTTAGGATTGTATTTAGGCGCTAAAATGATTGATGCTCATCATGGTAGGATTTGGGTGGAATCAGAGGGTAAGGATAAAGGAAGTACTTTCTTTTTCTCACTTCCAATTAAAAGGAAGAAAGAGAAAAGAGAATAAAATCTTTTATCAAGAGTCGTTGTCGTTCAAATAGATGGCGACTCTTTTACTTTGTTCCAAAAATCATACTTTTAAGTTATAATGTTTTTAGGAGAAGTTTAAATAAGATTTATGAATTTAATCTATAATAAAATATTTCTAAAGCACGAAACAGGTGAGCATTTAGAGAATAAGAAAAGATTGGAGGTTTTTGGTAATTTATCGGAAACAGAAATTGAAAATGGCGAGAAGTATTTGGAATTAGTTCATTCTAAAAAATATATAGAATATATTAAAGAATTATCACAAAAAGAAGAATCGCCGATTCCTGATACATTAATTTCTAAAGATAGCTATCAGGCTGCTTGCTACGCAGTCGGTGCTTCTATAATGGCTTCCGAACAAAATGATTTTGCTTTAGTTAGGCCGCCTGGTCATCATGCTGGATTTCAAAAACCTCAAGGATTTTGTCTTTTCAATAATATTGCTATAGCTGTTCAAAAATTAGTTAATCAAGGCAAAAAAGTTTTTATCCTTGATTTTGACGGGCATTTTGGCAATGGCACAGCCAAGATATTTTATGAATCTAAAGATGTTTTATACTTTTCAATTCACCAATATCCAGCTTATCCTAAAAAAGGATGGGTGGATGAAATAGGACAGAAACAAGGCAGGGGATATACTATTAATATTCCCTTGCCAGCTAAAAGCGGGGATGATTTGTTTCTTCAATCTTTTAAGGATTTTTTGCCAATTACAGAACAATTTAAACCAGATCTAATAGCTGTTTCAGCCGGATTTGACGGGCATCATAGTGATCCATTATTAGATTTGGATTATAGCGTAGATTCTTTTTATGAAATTGGTAAAATACTTTCAAGTAATTTTAAGAATATCTTTGCTGTTTTAGAAGGCGGCTATAATTTAGATTATTTGCCCAAGTGTGTATATAATTTTATAGCCGGTATTAATCAGAAAGAAATTAAATTTAAAGAAGAGCCAACTATTTCAGATAATTCAATAAAACAAGAATATAATGAGAGAATGAAAATATTAAGAAGGAAATTGTCTGATCATTGGAGTTTTTAAGTTTATTAGAAGGTGGAGACGCTAAAATGTCAGAGGGTAAAGATAAAGGGAGTACTTTCTTTTTCTCACTTCCAATTAAAAGGAAGAAAGATAAAAAATAACAAATAGAAGTTTATGATATAATATGAATAAATAATTGACTTATATCATAATATAAGATATTCTTATATTAAATTAGGGTGTTCTTTTACATATATTAGGAGTAATATTATCTATTAATAATTTCAATGGAAATAAGGAGGAGTAGTTATGAAAAGAATAAAAGGAGTCGTTGTATTAATATTTTGCTTTATGTTCTCTGGATGCTTTGCCGCAGCTGCTTTACCGTTTTTAACTGCGGTAAGCGCCGTTGGCTGGGGCGTCAGCGGTTTTGGTT
>JBDRIW010000037.1:0-8708 GCA_043815465.1 Candidatus Nealsoniibacteriota bacterium
ATAAAATTGGCGGACCATCTACCTCGGCGGACGATGGAAGACTTTTAAAAATAGGAAAGTTTTTAAGAAGATATCAGTTAGATGAATTACCTCAATTTATAAATATTTTAAAAGGAGATATGAGTTTTGTTGGTCCAAGACCAGAGATTCCTTCAGAGGTAGAAAGATACAGCAAAGAAGATAAAGAAATAATACTTTCAGTCAGGCCAGGATTAACTGATCTAGCTACCTTAAAAAATGTTCATGAGGAAGAGATATTAAAAGGAGAAAAAGATCCCCACGAAGCTTATAGAAGATTAATACAACCTCAAAAGATTAAATTAGCTAAAGAATATGTCCAAAAAAAATCTTTTTATTTAGATATTAAAATCATTTTAAAAACTCTTAAATTAGCGATTTTTTAATTAAAATAATAGGGTTAAATATAAATTATTTTTAGTAATTGATTTTTTGGCTATTTTTGGCTAGAATAAACAATTGTATGATTCAAAATAAAGCAGAAATTGAGAAGAATATTGATTTAACCAAAGAGTTTAGGATGGATGTCTTGAATATGATTTATAAAACTAAAAGCCCTCATATTGGCTCTTCTTTGTCTATGGTGGATATATTTGTTGCTTTGTATTCCAACATACTAAATATTAGTCCTGATAATCCTTCAGATAAGAATAGAGATAGACTTCTCTTAAGTAAGGGGCATGGTTGTGCAACTCTTTTTTCAATTTTAGAAAAATTTAAAAAAGAATGGGTAGAATTAGTAAATAAAATTATTTAATGAGTATTGCAAAATTTATTATTTATTTTTTGAATAATATTTACAACAATAAGAGATTGTTGTTAGTTTGTATTTTTTTTCTTTCTCTTTTGGCTTCCCTTATTTTTTTAATTTTTTTAGGACATGTCGGACCATCGGAACATAATGTTCCAGGAACTGATTATTTAACTTTTTATGAGCCGGTTGCTAATAATATTCTCCAAGGAAAAGGAATTACTATCGAAGGAGAAATAGGTTTGAGATATCCGCCAGGTTATCCTGTTATTCTTGCTGTAATTTTTTGGTTGGCTAATCTATTAGGAATAGGAGAGTTAGGATTAATTGTTATTTTTAATTCTATTATAACGGCGGGAACTACCTGTCTTTTATTTCTTATTGCAGAATCTATCTTTAATAGAAAGATTGCATTAATTAGTTCTTTTTTATGGTTAAGCTATCCTTTCAATCTTTGGTTTTTAAAAAACCCAAACAGTGAAGTGCCGTTTATTTTTTTGTTATATATGGGCATCTGGTTTTTTCTTTTAGCCCTTAATAAAAAAAGTTTTTGGTTTATTCTTTTTTCGGGGCTCCTCCTTAGCTTTGCTTCTCTAGTAAGACCCATTGGTCTTTTATTTCCTTTTCTTTTGGCTTTTTCAGTATTTTTCTTATTAAAAGAAAGTTCTAAAAAACTATGTTTTCTATTAGCTTTCACTATGTTGTTTGGGAGTTTAATGGCTATTATGCCGTGGGAAACTCATGTGTTTTCATCCACTAGTAAAATTATTCCTATTTCCACTAATGGTTCTATGGCTATAGTTGATGGACTATCTTTCTCTTTAAATAGTGAAATAGGAGGAGATAGGATTTCTGTTCCAGCAGACGTTTTGGCATTAATGGAAAGAGCAGGAAGTGGAGAATTAACTACCGTAGCTAAGACTTTTGATTTTTTAATTGAGGAATTAATAAAAAGGCCTGTTACTTTATCTAAGGTAGTAGGGCTTAAATTGACTAGATCTTGGTATGCTACCTCTCAAATGTGGTGGGAGGGGAAAATTTTATTAATTCAATTATTTTATCTTTTGACTGGTCTTTTAGGATTAAGATATGCAATTAAAAACAATAAAGATAAGCTTAGGGAAATAATGCTTTTTTTGGTTATAATATTATTCTTTTGGGGAATGACATGTGTCGCTCTTTCTATATTGCGATATATGGTTCCAATTATGGGTATTGTAATTGTTTTTTCAGCGATTACGGTGGCTTTTGTAATAGATAAAATAAATTGTTTTTTAAAGATTAAATCTAAAACAAATGTTTAATTATCTAATTAGTGCTTTAGAACATATAAAATTTGTTAGGAAGAAGGTAAGACGTTAGGTCCTTCTGGAATGAATATGGATATATTGTTTATCAATCCACCTTGGCACAAACAATCTGGAAATATCTGGAAAGATGTTTCTGCTTGCATGCCACCATTTGGATTGGCTCTTTTAGCTTCTCTTGCTAGGGAAAAGGGATTTTCAGTTTTTATCTTAGATTGCAACGCTCAACATATAGGCCTTGATATAATTAAAGAGAATTTACCAGAAGAACATCCTAGATTTATTGGAATTACAGCCACCACTGTTCTTATTGAAAATGCTTTAGCACTAGCTAAAATAGTAAAGAAAAAGTATCCAAAAACAAAAATTATAATTGGTGGAGTTCATGCTACAGTACATCCAAAAGAAATCTTGAACCATCAAGAAATAGATTATGTTGTTTTGGGAGAAGGAGAGCATAGCTTTTTAGATTTATTATCTAACAAAAATCCACGAACAATAAAAGGAATTGGTTTTAAGGAGAGAGGCCAAATTATTATAAATCCATCTCAAGAAACAATTGTTGATATTAATATTTTTCCGTCACTTCCTTATGATTTATTGCCAATGGATAAATATTATCCAGCAATGGGAAGCTATCAGAGAAAACCTTCTTTTGGGATGATTACCTCTAGAGGATGTCCCGGTAGATGCACTTATTGTAAAGGTAATTTATTGGGAGATAAAATAAGATTTATTTCAGCTGAAAGAATTGTTAAAGAAATAATCTATCTTCAGGAAAACTATGGAATAAGAGATATAACTTTTTATGATGATACTTTTACATCTAACAAGCAAAGGGTGAAAGACTTTTGCTCCCTATTAAAAGAAAAAAAGCTTGATTTAACTTGGTGTTGTTTTGCTAGAGTGGATACTGTTGATTACGAGATGTTGAAAGAGATGAGAGAAGCTGGTTGTTATCAGATTCTCTATGGTATTGAGTCGGCGAGTTCTGAAATATTGGAAAATATTAAAAAAAGAATTACTCTTGATAGAGTAGAGAAAGCCATTAAAGATACAAAAAAGGCTGATATTGAAGTAAGGCTTTCTTTTATGATAGGCAATCCAGGTGAGACCGAAGAAACAATTAAAAAGACTATAAAATATGCAATTTATCTAGATCCTGATTTAGTTTCTTTTAATATTACAACACCATATCCTGGAACAGAAATGTTTGAATGGGCTAAAGGGAAAAATATTTTATTACACAAAGATTGGACTAGATATAATTTTGCAGATCCCGTAATGGATCTTCCGACAGTTTCTTCTTCTAAAATTAAAGAGTATTATAAAAAAGCTCACCGTCAATTTTATTTTAGACCTAAATATATTTTAAAACGAATAAGGAAAATAAAGAGTTTAGATGATTTTCGAAGAAATTTTGGTCCTTTTATCAGTTTGCTTAAATTTAATATAGGAAAATAAAAATATGATTTTTTCAATAATTATACCAATTTACAATGAAAAAAATACAATAAAACAACTTTTAGAAAAAATTGAAGCAGTTGATTTAAGTGAATTTAATTGTAATAAAGAAGTCGTTTTAGTTGATGATGCTTCGACAGATGGAACAAAAGAAGTTTTAAAATCATTACCAGAAAAATATAAAGTTATTTATCACACGCAGAACAAGGGTAAGGGAGCTGCTATTCAGACAGGACTAGCGGTTATAACAGGAGATTACGTTATTATCCAGGATGCCGATCTAGAATATGATCCACAAGATTATAAAATAATTATGAAATGTGTTTTGGACAATAATGCTCAAGTTGTTTATGGGTCTCGTCCATTGAAAGCAAAGGGTAGGGCATATAAGCCATTGAATTCGTCTTATTATTGGGGAGGAATTTTTCTTAATTATGCCACTCGTTTTTTATATAGAATAAATATTACCGATGAATCTACCTGTTATAAACTTTTTAAAACGGAATTAATAAAGTCTATTCCTCTAAATTCTCAAAGATTTGGTTTTTGTCCTGAAGTAACAGCAAAAATAGCCAAGAGGGGAATTAAGATTCACGAAGTTCCTATAAGTTATACTCCTAGACACAAGAAAGAAGGGAAGAAAATCAAATGGATAGATGGAGTAGAGGCTTTATGGATTTTAATTAAATATAAATTTGTTGATTAGCTTATGAATAGTTTTTTAGATAAATTTTTCCGCTGGGAACGCTTTAGAAAAATAATAAAACATATTCCTAGAAATTCAATTGTTTGTGATATTGGCTGTGGAAAAGAAGGAGTTTTACTTAATAAAATTTCTAAGTTTATTAAATACGGAGTTGGGTTTGATAAGAATATAGAAAATAAGAAAAAGGAGAAATATGAATTAGTAAAACTCGAAATTTTAGAAGAAATTCCAGAAGAAAAAGAAACATATAATATAGTCACAGTAGTTGCAGTTTTAGAACACTTATTGAATCCCGAAGAAATTTTAAAAGAATCTCATAGAATTTTGAAAAAGAATGGAAAATTAATATTAACTACACCGACTCCTTTGGCAAAACCAATTTTAGAATTTTTAGCACTTAAATTAAAATTAATTGATAGAAACGAAATGGAAGATCACAAAAATTATTTTTGGCCAAAAGATGTCAAAAAAATTCTTTTAAAAGTTGGTTTTAAAGAACAAAATATTAAAATTAATTATTTCGAATTTTTTCTTAACGGTTTAATCGTTGCCCAAAAATGAGTAAATTCAAAAAATATTGAATAAGATTAATAAATATAAGTGCCGCTAAATTATATTAATCATATTTTTTAAACAATACATATTACCATATTTATCTAATGATAAAAAAATAAAGATTCTGGACATTGGATGTGGGGAGGGTTGTTTATTGTACTCATTTTAAAAATCAGGATATATAAATTATTTCTAGTAATTGATTTTTTGGTCATTTTTGGCTATTATAAATAATTGTATGACTCAAAATAAAGCAGAAATTGAGAAGAATATTGATTTAGCCAAAGAGCTTAGGATAGATGTCTTAGATATGATTTATAAGACTAAAAGTCCTCATATTGGTTCTTCTTTGTCTATGGTGGATATATTTGTTGCTTTGTATTCCAACATACTCAATATTAATCCTGAAAATCCTTCAGACAAAAATAGAGATAGACTTCTTTTAAGTAAAGGACATGGTTGTGCAACTCTTTTTGCTGTTTTAGCTAAAAAAGGATTTATTAATAAAGAAGATTTGGATAGTTTTGCTAAAGATGGTAGTTTTTTAGGACAGCATCCAAATATGGATATTAAAAAGGGAATTGAATTAACAAGTGGCTCTTTAGGTCATGGATTATCTATTGGAGCAGGGATAGCATTAGCTGGTAAGTATGATAAAGAGAAATATAGAACATTTGTTTATTTGGGAGATGGAGAAATAAACGAGGGAAGTGTTTGGGAAGCAGCTTTATTTGCATCTCATTATGGTTTAGATAATTTAATAGCAATTATTGATCGTAATAAGTTACAAGCTCTTGGAAAAGGAGAAGATATAATGAATTTAGAACCATTAGCTGATAAATGGAAATCTTTTGGTTGGGGAGTTAAAGAAATAGATGGTCACAATATAGAAGAGATAGTAAGCGTTTTAGAAAGTATTCCTTTCGAAACAGGAAAACCTACCTGCATTATTGCAAACACCGTAAAAGGAAAAGGATTTTCTTTTATGGAGAATGATTTTAGATGGCACGATAAATGTCCTAATGAGGAAGAATATCAAAAAGCTTTAAAAGAATTACAATGAGAAAGATATTTTTTAAAACATTAGAAGATTTTGCAAAAAAAGATAAAAACATTTTTCTTTTGGTTGCTGATTTGGGTATTAAGTTTTTTGAGAGTTTTAAAAAAGTAGATGAAAAAAGAGCTCTTAACGTTGGAGTAGCAGAAGCTAATATGATCGGAGTAGCTTCTGGTCTTTCTATGTCTGGTAAAAATGTTTATTGTTATTCTATTATTCCTTTCATTATTACAAAGGCTTTGGGGCAAATAAAGGTAGATGTAGCTTTTAATAATTTAAACGTTAAGATGCTTGGAGCAGGAGGAGGGTTAGTTTATGGTGCAGAAGGCATAACTCATCACTCCATAGAAGATATAGCTATAATGAGGGCTATTCCCAACATGACGGTTGTTTGTCCTGGAGATGCAAAAGAAGCCGAAGCATTAGCGAAAGAATCAATTACTTATCCTAGTCCTTTATATATAAGATTTGGTAGAGATTTTGATCCTTTAATTCATAAAGGAGAAATAGATTTTAAAATAGGAAAAGGAATTGTAGTAAATAAAGGAAAAGATATTTGTATTATTACGATGGGAACAATGTTGCATGGATCAACAGAAGCAATAGAATTATTAAAAAAAGAAGGAGTAGATCCTACTTTAATAAGTATGCACACTATAAAACCCTTAGATGAAGATTTAATCAATAAGTGTGCTAAAGATTATGATTATATATTTACTATTGAAGATCATAATACAATCGGAGGGTTGGGTTCTGCCGTTTCAGAAGTTTTATCAGAAAATGGATACAGAGGTAAATTTAAAAGAATAGGGATAGATGATAAATATTGTTCTGTTGCTGGGAAAACAGATTATCTTATGAAAATTAATAAATTAGATCCAGAGAGTTTAAGTAAAACAATTCTTAAAGAATATAAAAGTAATTAATTTTATGAAAGTTTCTTTTGTAAATTATAAAGAACAATATCAAAAGCTAAAAGCAGAGATTGATAAGAAAATGCAAGAAACCCTAAAAGAGGGGAATCTTATTTTAAGAGAAGACGTAGAAGAGTTTGAAAAAAAATTAGCTTCTTTCGTTGGTGCTAAATATGCTGTTGGTTTAAATTCTGGGACAGATGCTTTAATTCTTTCTTTAAAAGCTGCAGGTATTAAAGAAGGAGATGAGGTTATTACTGTTTCTCATACTTTTATGGCTACCATAGCTTCTATAGTGCATGTTGGAGCGAAACCTATTTTGATTGAGGTTGGAGAAGATTTTAATATGGATGTTGATAAAATAGAAGAAGCAATAACTTTAAAGACAAAAGCTATTATTCCGGTTCATTTAAATGGAAGAGTTTGTAATATGGATAGAATAATGGAAATAGCTAAGAAACATAATTTAATAGTTATAGAAGATGCAGCTCAAGCCCTAGGAGCTAAATTCAACGGAAAGAGTGCAGGGTCTTTTGGACTAACAGGTTGCTTTAGTTTTTATCCAGCTAAAATATTGGGATCATATGGAGATGGTGGAGCTATTGTTACAGATAGTGAAGAAATAGCTGAAAAAGTACGTCTTTTAAGAGATCATGGGCAAGAAACTAAAACAAAAATAGTTTGTTTTGGATGGACAGCTAGATTAGACAATCTTCAAGCAGCTATTTTAAATGTTAAGTTTAAATATTTATCAAATTGGATTAAAAGAAGAAGAGAAATAGCCAATATGTATGCAGAAGGATTAAAAAATATTTCAACAATCAAAATTCCATTTACCCCAGAGTTAGATGATTTATATTTTGATGTTTTTCAAAATTATGTGATAATCGCAGAAAAGAGAGATGAGTTGTTTAATTTCTTAAAAGAAAATGGAGTAGAGACTTTAGTTAAAGATCCTACACCAAATCATTTACAAGAAGGTTTGGCGCTATCTAATTTTAAACTTCCTTATTCAGAGAAATTAGCTGAACAGGTAATTTCTCTACCTATGTATCCTGAATTAACCAATGAAGAGATAAGTTATGTTATTGATAAGGTAAAAGAATTTTATGTTTGATTTATCAAAAACATTTTTTATAGAAAAAAGATCTCTTTTGAGATTAATGTTTTTTTTAATTCTAGACGCAATTTTAATAGTGTTATCTGTATTCTTGGCTTTTATCGTTAGATTTGAATTAAATATTCCAGAACAATATTATATGAATATTTGGGGAATAATGATTTTAGCTTTAGTTATTACTCTTCCTATTATATATTTATCAAAACTTTATCATTTTACTTGGGCTTATGTCAGTACGGAAGAGTTAGTTTCTCTTATAAGAGCAATAGCTTTAAGTTTTTTAATGTTAGCTGCAATATTCTTTGTATTGAGAGAACATCCAGTATTTTCTGGATTTCCAAGGTCTACTTTATTTATCACTTACTTTTTTATTTTTATCTTTACTGGAGCATCTAGATTTAGTAAAAGGATTTTTTTACAGTTTAATTTAAAAAGAGGAAAAGAAAGAACATTAATAGTTGGAGGTGGCATGGCGGGAGAGCAGATATTGAGAAATATAGTTAACTCAAGAAATAATATTTATAACGTAGTTGGGTTTATTGATGATGATCCAACCAAAAAAGGTATTTTAATACATGGTCTTAAAGTTTTCGGCAGATTAGAAGATCTTTCTAAAATAGCGGAAAAAGAAAAAATAGAAGGACTTATTATAGCTATACCATCTGCTGGATCAGTAGCTATTAAAAGAGCAGTGGATATAGGAAGAAGAGCTAATTTAAAGAAGATTAAAATAATTCCAGCTATGGAGGATGTTATTAGTGGGAAAACAAGAGTGGGGATGGATATGTTAGAAGATTTAGAGATGAAAGACTTATT
>JBDRIW010000038.1:0-4161 GCA_043815465.1 Candidatus Nealsoniibacteriota bacterium
AAAAAAGAAATAAAAAAACCAAAAGATATGAAAGAAGTTTTAAAAGAACTTGATTTTTTGGATACTAAATTAGATAAAGTTATAAAAGAATTAACTGATTTAAAAAAGGATCAGAAATTTTCAATTCAAAAAATAGGGCTAATAAGATTTAACCCTTTCAAAGAGGTCGGTGGAGATCAGAGTTTTACTTTGGCTCTATTAGATAAAAATAATTCTGGGATAGCAGTAACTAGTTTATACAGCAGAGAAGGAAATAGAGTTTACGGAAAGTCAATAGATAATGGAACTTCAGAATATGTATTATCTGAAGAAGAGAAAAAAGCTATAGAAAAAGCTAAACAATCAAATACCAAGCCTGTCGCAACAGGTGAAGGTCAAAACGAAGCTTAGCTTCATTGAGCAACATAATATGAAAAATAAAGATAATAATAATTTAAAAAATAGACCACCAATAGTCGTTATTATGGGGCATGTTGATCATGGCAAGAGTTCTATTTTAGAGGCTATAAAAGACTTTAGAATCACTTCTAAGGAGTCTGGAGGCATAACTCAGCATATTGGAGCTTATCAGATAGAGGAGCAAGGAAAGAAGATTACCTTTATCGATACTCCAGGGCACGAAGCTTTCTCTCAAATGAGATCTCGCGGAGCTAAAATAGCAGATATCGCTATCTTAGTTATTGATGCTTCAGAAGGAGTAAAGCCTCAAACAAAAGAAGTAGTGTCTCTCATTAAAACTTTAGAAGTACCAGTAATTGTTGCTTTGAATAAAATAGATAAACCAGATGCTAATCCCGAGAAAGTAAAAAGAGAATTAATGAAAGAAGATTTAATTGTTGAATCTATGGGAGGCAAAATACCATCTGTAGAAATATCAGCCAAGACTAAAAAAGGAATACCTGAATTACTGGAAATAATATTGTTAGTAGCAGAACTGGAAAACTTAGAAGTGGATGAATCAAAATCAGCAGAAGGAATAGTTATAGAATCTTATTTGGATAATTTTAGAGGAACTACTGCCACTCTTTTAGTTTTAAATGGAACTTTAAAAACAGGAGATATAATAGGAACGCCTACAGCTTATACTAAAATTAAAAGTTTAGAAGATTTTCAGAAAAAAAATATTAAAGAAGCTTCCCCTTCAACTCCAGTTATTGTTTTTGGATTTGATGAAGTTCCTAAGGTTGGGGAAATTTTTAAATCTTTTAAAAATATAAATGAAGCTAAAGAATCTGTGAAATTAATAGAACAAGGGAATGAAGAGTTTGGAGAACTAAAAGAAGATCAAAAAGTTTTAAATATAATTTTAAAAGCAGATGTTTTAGGATCCTTGGAAGCAATAGAAGAAATTTTAAAATCACTTCCTCAAGATAAAGTAATAGTAAGATTGTTAAAATCAGAAGTAGGCAATATTAATGAAAGTGATGTTAAATTAGCTTTGACTGGCAAAATAAAAATAATTGGGTTTAAAGTAAAGTCTGATATTGTTGCCCAAAAAGTATTAGAAAGAGAGGGCATAACAGTAGCTATTTTTGATGTAATATATGAATTATTGGAAGCTGTTAGAGGGTTAATGGAAAAGATAGTAGTAGCAGAAGAATTTAGAGTTGATTTGGGTAAAATGAAAGTTTTGGCTAAATTTTTAGATAATAAGAATAGGCAGATTATTGGAGGCAGAGCAACAGAGGGAGAAATTAAAAAAGGAACGAAAATAGAGGTTTTGAGGAATGATGAAATTATTGGTGCAGGTAGAATGATTAGCTTGCAAAGGAATAAAAAGGAAGCTGACTCTGTTTCTAAAGGAGATGAATGCGGAATATTATTTGAGGGAAATGTTAAGATAGAAGCAGGCGATATCTTATCATTTTTTAAAGAAGAAAGAAGAAAAAGTCTTTAAAATGACAGATAGAGTTCCACAAGTAAATAATCTTATACGAGAGGAGTTGTCTAAAATTATTTTTAGAGAAGTAGAATTTCCTCTGGGGGCTTTAGTAACCTTAACTAGGGTGGATACTACAGCAAATCTTATTGAAAGTAGAGTATATATTAGCATCATGCCTCAGAGCAAAGAAGAAGAAATATTTAAACTTTTAAATAGACAAATATACTTTATTCAACAGATATTGAATAAAAGATTAAAGATGAGGCCTATCCCCAAAATAATATTTACACCAGAAAAAGAAACAATTAGGGCTGGAAAAGTTGAAGAACTATTGGAAAAGTTGAAAATAAAAAGACAAAGATAGTTGAATCAAGAAGAAAATTAAGCTAATATGGCGGCGTGGCGAAATAGATAACGCGGCGGTCTGCAAAACCGCTATACGTGGGTGCAATTCCCACCGCCGCCTCAAAAGGAAGATTAAAGATTGCCGGGGTGCTGGAACGGTAGACAGTGTGGACTTAAAATCCACTGAGCGTAAGCTCGTGAGGGTTCGACTCCCTCCCTCGGCACAGATAATTATGAATAGAATATCGTTAAAACGCGTTAATAAGGATTTTTTTAAATATTGGTCAGAAGAAATGAGTTACGTGTTGGGATATATCGTTGCTGATGGCTGTGTCATAAAAAGAAAGAATAGGCTGAATAGTTATATTTTAAATATTACTTCTAAAGATAAAAAACATTTATTGGAGATTAAAAAAATTCTGGGTTTTGATTATCCAATAAGCATAAAGAATAATTCTAAGGGAATGTCTTGTTCCCAAATTCAAATCTGTAATAAAGAAATTTGTAAAGATTTAATTGATTTAGGGATATTGTCTCGGAAAACTTATTGTTTAGGGTCAATTAAGGTTCCGGAAAATTATTTTTCTGATTTTGCCAGAGGATTTTTTGATGGCGATGGAACCGTTTATATCTATCAAGTTAATGGAACGCCTCAAATTAAAGCAGGATTTGTAAGTTCTAGCTATCAATTTATAACGGAATTTAATCAACAACTTTGTGAAAAATTGAATATTCCGGTAAAAACAATTCACAAAAAGATTAGTAAAAAAGCAAAAAGAATAATTCAGCATGATATTTGTTTCTATATTAATGATTGCGATAAATTAGCCGAATTTTTGTATAAGAATAATCCAATTTTGTTTCTTTCTCGCAAACGAAAAGTTTTTGAAAAATGGAAATTAATAAAGCGACGTGATTATGAAAAACAAAATTATCCTTCAAAAGTCGGCTGGCATTTAAATAAAAAAGTTTTAGCGTAACTTTATAAAAGAAAATTTTTTATCATTATATTAAGATAAAAATTTTTGAAATAATTTTGTCTTAAACGGAAATACTATTTGTAAATAATAAAAGGTTTCTGGTGCTTTCTTCGTCTTACCCGCGGCACAAAAAAACAGCCCCTTTTGGGACTGTTTTCTTTTAACTTTCTAATACTTCTATATATGTTTGTTTAGCTCCAAATTCTTTAGCTTCATTATAAGAGGGAAGCCAAATATCTACATGGTAATCACCTTTTCTTTTATTCATTCTATCTTCTACTATAAATATTTTATTTCCATATATTTCAGGCATTCTAATTTTAGTTCCAAATGGAAGATGGTTGTTGGCTATTATTCCATCTCTGACAAGAGTGTTAGATGCCGTAATAAAAGGAGAGTCATCTGTCTGCCAAATAGTACTAGAATAAGCAGTTATAACTACATTCATTTTTTTAACCACCTTTGGTTCTGGTGAAGGGTCAGATATAGGCAAAAGAGAATCATCCCCTAATATAGTTAATCTTTCTTGGCTAAAAAAGTTTTCACCATTTATTGTTTTACTAGTCATTAATTGATCTGTATAAAAACTTAAAAAAGGCAATAATACAAACAAAATACCTAGTAAAAATATATTTGATCTTTTTGATTTATTATATGTTATCATTTTAAAAACCCCATTTCTGGGGATTATTTATCTTAGCATATTTTTTTTAGAAAGTCAAGTACGAAGGGTAATGTGTACAGACATATGGCGGTTTTTACCAAGATAGTTTATTGTCTTGGTATATGTGTGTTAATATGTCTAAAACAATTAAGGAAGAGAGGTTAAGATGGGTTTTGCCCATATATAATAAAGAAGTAAGGATAAGGGATGTAATAAAAGTATGTCCTTATAGTAAAAGGAGTCTAGAGAGATGGTTGCAAGCTTATAAAAGATATGGTGAGGCTGGTCTT
>JBDRIW010000039.1:0-8619 GCA_043815465.1 Candidatus Nealsoniibacteriota bacterium
CTTAGCCATAGCTTTAATAGTAATATCACCCTCTAATATAGGTTTTAACCATCTGTATTTTTCTTCTTGTGTTGTGTTGGGCATAGTTTTCATACGCCCTTAGATTATCAGAAAAGTGCAAAAAGTGTATGTAGATTACCAACCCCCCTGGATTCAGGGCTGGGTAGATGTTACGGATTCTGTTTCCAACCTTCATTTGGCCAGAATGGCAACTGAACTCAAAAACCTAGGCGAGAAAAAACCATCCCTATCCCTATATAACTCTCTCTTAACAAGACGTATTCCCAAAATAGTATTAACAGGAGGACCATGCTCAGGAAAATCAGAAATCATGAAGAGAGTAAAAAGGGAAATGGGCATAGATATCCATTGTGTACCAGAAGCTGCTACAATAATGATTTCTCATCTAGGAATAAACCCCGGCACCAATCCCTATCGATTTAACCTCACTAACTACAGAATTCAAAAAATTTTTGAAACAACGTCTGAGGCTCAAGCGATAGATGAAGGGAAGAAAGCCATGCTTCTAGACCGAGGATGCCCCGATAATGTAGCTTATATGGAAAGAGGCTGGAATGGTTTTGAGGAAATGTGCAAAACTACCAAAAAGTTCGAATTGAATCAATATCCGCTTGTGATTTATCTAGAGGTTCCACCAAAAGAAATCTATGAAAAATCAAAGGCGAATAACCCTGCCCGAACAGAAAGCCACATTCAAGCCATCTTCCTTGGTGAAAAAATCAAAGAAATGTGGGGAGAACATTTAAACCTTCATATCGTCCCAAATTGTGAAAGATGGGAGGAAAAAGAGAATATCGTAATAGATATAATCAAAAAATTCCTTGCCTAACTAAAGTTCACTTATCAACGTCTCGGTTTTTATTAAGACCGAGCTGAAGGCCCCGCCCACTAGTTTTTTTTCTAGTGGGCTTCTTTTTTTCAAGAGATAACTTATAACAAAAAACCACCTCTTGGTGGTCTCTTGATGCTAAATACCTTATTTATTTATTCCAATAAAGGGACTAGCATTCCCCCAATAAGTAGGAACTTTTCCATCCCACTTTTCTATCCATCTTAATTCAATAACATTAACATTAGCAGATAATGCATTGGCTTCTATTCTGATTGCCTCTGCTTTACCTTGAGCAGCTGCTATCATTTGTTCTTTCTCAATCTTAATTCTTTCTAAATCTCTATCTGCTTTTAATTTTAACTGTTCGGCAGTTACCTTAGCTTCAATAGCTTCGTTAAAAGCTTTTGAAAATTCAAAATCAATAATATTAAATTCGTCCACAATTATAAATCTTTCCAATAACCTTTCTGCAAGATTTATTTTAATCTGATCTTTCACTTCTTCTCTCCTTGTAATAAGCTCTTCTGCTGTAAACCTTGCAGTAACTGCTTTTACTGCTTCTTGAATTGAAGGAGCTATAATTCTAACATTATAATTCTTCCCTAATTCTTGCCAGATACTATTTACTGATTCTGGGTCTAAATGATAGTTTAAAGCTATTTTTGAAGTAACTATCTGTAAATCTTTAGAAGCTGCGCTAGATGCAACTTCATCTTTCTGCATCTTAACATCCATTTTCACAACTTTCTGAATAAAAGGTATTTTAAAGTAAAGACCTTCACCAAAAACTTTATCTTGAACCGCCCCGAACTGTAAAAGAATACCTCTTTCTCCAGCTCCCACGGTACCAAAAGCGCTAAAAACAATAAAAACAATTATTGAAACAATAATTGCTTTAAATAAAGTTTTTCCCACTTTGACGTCTGGCATCTTTGGGCCAACATTAACAGGACGATTATTAAAAGAATTGATATTTTCGTTATCCATAATAAAATTAAATTAAATTGATTATTAATCGACTTATTCTATTCTACCAGTAAACTACTTATTAAGCGACAAGTTAATAAAAAATGGCGAGGAAGCAGACTAGCTGAGGGACTAGTCGCTTCCTCACCCCACCACAACCACCACCACCCAAAGAAAGGAGGATCGGGTCTGAAATTCAATCTAAAAATTGCAATCAAGAAATAAGGCGAAAAAAGAACTGTTGATGGAAGGATGAGCCAGAAGTTTGATGGAAAAAGTTCCACTTCCCAACCACTCTAATGAAGATTAATGCGCTTTCTTCAATTTTGCGCTTATTTGGCTTCTCCACATAATCGGAGAGCTACCAGCCGTACTATTAAGCACGACTATTTATTAAACCAGCGATTGACTCAAAAACTCATCCTTCCATCATAAGATTAACATAATCAAAAAATATTTCAATACATAATCAATAAAATAAAAAGCGCTGCTGAATGATTAATTTAATTCACCCAATAGCGCTTAGAAACAGATTTTTCCTTTTGTTGTTCTCTAATTAACCAACCCTTAATCATATGTCCACCAAGGAGGTACCATTTCTTTCTTCTTCTCTCCTTCCAGCTTCTTTCCTTTATCTTTATACTTTTCAATTAAATAATTTTGGGCCACTTTTTTAGCTTCCTCCCCAAATTTCCCTATACCAACATAATTAATCTTTCCACTAAAGGTCATCATATTAAGAAAAGTTCCACCCAATTCTTGCCCTACCCAAGGATCCACATGGTTACCGTTGTCATCAAACACTAATAAAAAAGAAACTTTATTACCAAAATATAATACAACTATGGTTCCTTCAATCTCTTTAATGTCATATGTCTTTTCCCTATCCATTAGAATATCTCCTCTATTCAATTTTAAAAACTTAAGACTAATTAAATTATACTAAATTATTACAAAAAGTCAAGGATATAAAAACTCCAGAAAGATATGAATCTCTCCGGAGTTATCTGATTACATTTTCCTGAGGAATAACTACTTTTAGTATTCCAGGATGAATAGTTATTATGTAGTCTTTCTGTTTTTCAAAAAACTCTCCATCCACTTCACAGTCTAATTCCTCATAAGAAGAAACTGTGAGAGAAGATATTCTTCCCATTATCACATCAGGAAATGTATTATGGGTACCATTTAAGAGTTTGGGGAACTTTTCCAGTACCTGCAGAACATTTGTCCCTCCTATAAGACAGCATTCTAGCAAACCATCGGTGTAACTGGCCGCGGGAGCTATTTTAAACATTCCCCCATATTGCGGTCCATTAGTTATAACCAACCCCAAGACTCTTTTTTCTTTCCCTCCATTAATTCTGATACTAGAAAGTTCTAAGGGGAGATTAATCTTCTTTAAAAAAGACAGCAGATATAACCATCTAGACGGAAGAAAGCTAAATTGTTCCCTTAACTCAGAAACCATTCTAACAAGTTGGGCATCGAACCCGAAACTGGCAACATTGACGAAATATCTTCCGTTAATCCTGCCCAAATCAATAGAAACCTCTTTTCCGTGTACGGCTACCCGAAAAGCTCTTTTGACGTTCTGAGGGATATTAATCCCTTTTGCAAAATCATTTGCCGTACCGATAGGAATGATAGCTAGAGAAACATCACTCCCAGCTAATACATTAACCACTTCATTGCAACCACCATCTCCAGTGGCCGCTATTACTCTCCTATAACCATCTTTTATGGCTCTCTTAACTAAATTCTCAATACTATTCTTTCCACTTTTAGAAGAGCAAATTACATCTATTTGTTTCCCACAAACCTTCTTACTTTCTCTTTCCAACCATTCTTTATATCTTTTGCCTTGTCCCCAACCAGAAGTCGGATTAATAATAAGCAAAAATTTCTCACTGACCATCTTCCCTCCTCCTTATCAATATTTTCTTATTGTAAAATAACTATAAAATATCGTATCTAACTCTAAAATCAGAGAATTCTTGTTTATAATCTTCCCAAATAACATCAAGTGAGTCAATAGACGCCCAAATAGATCCTTTTCTGGCCCAATTAACTATTTTTTCTACTTTACTCTTGTCTCCTTCGAATAGTCCTTCTACTCTGCCATCTTTAATGTTTTTTATCCAACCTGAAACTCCTAACTTTTCAGCTTTTTTTCTACAAGTTTCTCTATAACAAACTCCCTGAACTCTTCCAGAAACATAGAGATGAGCTCTTATCTTTTCTTCTGGCCCACTATTTTGTTTTTTGAAGAAAGTAAACATTTAAAACTTTAATTAAATATTCTTTAAACTTTATTTGTTCTTTAATAGAATTATCAACTTCCAAAGCAATAACCTTTCCGAATATATATTTAGGTAAAGTGGTAAGATAATCAAAATCTTTTAAATTAGTTATAATATGCTTATCTCCTCTTTTAATAGGGTTATACCCATTTAAATGATTACAAACAAACTTGATCTTGTTTCTTCTTAAATAAGTGTAATAAACTTCTTCTACTCCCCTATCAATGGAAGATTTAAAATGAGACAAGTCTACGCAAAAACCTCCAATCCTTCTTACTTTAACATTTTTATTAATGATACCATCGTAATTCATCTCCAAATAAAGCTTATCCCAGTAACCTTTCCATTTATCCAATATCTTAAAATGATCTTCGTGTATATTAAAATACTTAGTTTTATACTTCTTTATAAAATATTCTATTTCCTCTATAGAAACATCGTGCCTTATATGAACAAAAGGAACCTCTTTGATGCAAGACTTTTCTAATAACCTATAAAAATTATCTCTTTCTTTCTTATCAAATCTTTCTAAAAATACAGCTATTTTCTTAATCTTTAATTTATTTATCTCTTTTAGTTTATTAGACCAATCCAAACTTCCCTCTCCAGTAATACTTAAAAGAATCTTATTCCTAAAATCAAAATTCTTCATCTGGGTAAACTAGGCCAGATATTATTTATTATAAAAAATATGGCAAACAGCAATAATAATATAGCTGCTATCACTTCGAATTTAAATGTCATATATGGGCATGCAGGATTCGAACCTGTAACGTCTTAATGTGAATAAAGTGCTCTACCGCTGAGCCAAATACCCTATTAAAATATAATATCATCTCACGTAAAAAATAAAAAGAGAGATAGCGAATATTCAAATCCTATTATCTCTCTTGGTCTCAGCCGTATTGTCATTTTTAAACAACAGCTTTTTTCTGAATAATACCAGTTTTCTGACAGTGGCAGCAATCAACCGTTATCTTCCTAAGACGATTTTCCGTGGGCCCGGGATAACCATTTTTAATAGTTATTTGTGTCTCAAACCTTTCTTCGCGGTGCCATCCCCTTCCCTCACACTCAATGCAGATTTCAAGCTCTTCTCCTTTTTTATGAAATCCCTGTTGGCAGAAGAATTCGATAATCTCCTCTTTCGTATGTATTTCTATAGGCAGAAGGATACGCAGACCGCAAGCACCACAACACAAAGCATAATGAGTCTGTGAAACTCGCCGGCAGTCAATAAACCCACCACATGGGTTGTGAACGCCAACGCACATGCTATCTATGAGTTTACCGTCTGATGCGAAAGTCAAATCAAGCCGCTGGCCAAACTCTCCGACGCCTATTCTCCATCTTTCCATATTTGCCTCCTGTAAATTTACTATTTTGAATTTATACTTATTTTTTACAATAAATATTTAAAAAAGTCAACCACAAAGTCCTCTCAAAAAAAAGGACGAGTCGAAGTGGAAACTAAATTTTCGTTGAATGTATTTGTTAAATTATAAAAAACATCTTAAAATAGATAAAGTATGCAAATCTTTGAATTCCATTTCAACCCCAAAAACAAAGAAGATATGATCTTCGATAGTTTTTGCTATGAACCAGAAAACGTCTATGAAAAAAGAATGGGAGGTTTATATATGTTAGGAGTACTTAAAAACGTTCTTCCTCATAACGTTCGTTTTCTAGATAAACTAGCTAAACACATAAAAGAAAAATATTATAAAACAGTTTCCATAACTTCAGAAAAATCACTAAAAGATACTTTAAAAAAATCTAATGAATATCTAGAAAAAATAGCTAAGACAGGAGATGTAAGTTGGTTGGGTAATCTAAGTTTCTCTGTTATCACAATTAAAAACTTTGAATTAAACTTTACTAAAACAGGAGATCTTAAGATATATTTAATAAGAAAAGGACAAGTGATGGATACTGATCAAAAACTTAATTTAGGGGATTTTGAACCATATCCTTTAAAAGTATTTGGAAATATAGTTTCAGGAAAATTAGCTGAAAACGACATAATATTGGTATTAACTAAGTCTATGTCTGATATATTTTTCCAAGAAAAATTCTTAAGCGACATAGCTAGAGTCTCCTTATCTGAAAACATAAAAGAAGAAACAAAGAAGATAAAAGAGATATTTAACACTAAAAAAGAAAAATTAACTAAATCCACAGGGGCAGCTTTATTAATAATTTTGAGTAAAGAAGTAATGCCGAAAGAAAGAGAAACTCTTATTCCCAAAAGAAGCTTAAAAGTATTCTCTATAAAAGAGTCTTTCGCTCCTATTCTAAATAAAATAAAGATGCCAAAAATACATCTTATAAGCATAAAAAAACCAAATATCCAACTACCAAAATTAAATATCAAAAATAAGAAGTTAAAGATAACCATACCAAAGATAAAAATACCACAGATATCCATGCCCAAAATACCTAAGCTTGAACTCAAAGTATCTAAAATAAAACTACATAAGAAAATAATTCTTATCCCCTCTTTGATTGTTTTCTTATTGCTAGGATATTATATTTTCCAAATGCAAATAGAAAAGAAGTTGGAAAATTATCAATTAATATTAGAAGAAGCAAAAGATAATATAGAAGAAGCTGAAACTTATTTTATTCTTTCTGATAATACTCCAGGAGCAAAGGATAAAGCTAACGATATTTTAATGGAAAGTTTAACCCAACTATCCCCTGTTTTAAAAGACATATCTTCCTTGCCAACTAATTTAAAAGAAGAAATAATCTCTGTCAAAAAAGTGATATCAGATTATTTATATGAAATGAATAAATTTACAGAACTACCAGATCCTGAACTATTCTTTGAATTTAATTTTAATAGTTATATTCCATTCAAAATAAATATTTTGGATAATAACCTTTATTTTATAAATCCTTTTGCTAAAAATGCTTTTGAATTAAACCAAAACAAAGAAGGAAAAATTGTTTATGTAAATAATAATATAGACTTCTTAAGTCCTTCTGAAAACTCTCTATTATTTCTTTCAAAACCAAATAAACTTTTAATGTTGGAAAATGGAGAAATTAATGAAAAACAATTACTTTCTGATCCTTATCCAAATTATAATTTTGATGAATTTAACACTTATAGAAATAATATTTATTTTCTAGATAAGAATAAATCAAGAATAGTTAAATATCCTTTTTCTAATAACGCCTGGAATAACCCTACTTTATGGTTAGAAGAAAGCCAAACTAATAAATTTAAATCTATGACAATAGACGGTTCTATCTGGCTATTAACTAAAGATAATCAAATTAAAAGATATTATGGAGGCAAACTACAACAAACAATAATCCTAGATATCTTTCCTGAAGTAAAAGACTTTTCTCATATATTCACCACTCCTGATCTCCCCTACCTCTATTTAATAGAACCAATACAAAAAAGAATAATTATCATTAATAAATCAGGTGAAATAATACATCAATATCAAAGCCAATCTTTTGATAATCTTTTAGATATCGTTACTTCAGAAAATGGAAGAACAATATATCTACTCTCTGAGTCTAAGGTATATATAATAAACTTTTAATCAAAAAACACTCTAACCAAAAGAAAAACAAGCTATTACAGCTTGTTTTCTCTCTAAATATTGTATACTTACTTAAGTTCTACTTTAGCACCTGCTACTTCAAACTGCTTTTTCATTGCTTCTGCTTCTTCTTTCTTAACACCTTCTTTTACCATCTGAGGAGCTGTGGCTGCTGCATCAACTAAGTCTTTGGATTCCTTTAATCCCAAACCAGTGATATCTCTAACAGCTTTAATAACTTCTATCTTCTTTTCTCCTACAGTAGTAAGCTCAATGTTAAAAGAACTCTTTTCTTCTGCTGCTGGGGCTGCTTCGCCGGCTGCGGCTGGAGCTGCGACAGGAGCTGTAGCTGATATTCCGAATTTCTCTTCCAAAACCTTAACTAACTCAGATAAATCTAATACGGACATCTTTTCGATTTCTCCGACTAATTTCTGGAATTTCTCCGGAACTTTAACTTCTTTTTTGTCTTTTTTTTCTTCTGTCATATGTTTTATTATTTATTTTTACTAATGGCATTTAATGCCAATACCAGACCTTTAATGTTTCCTTGTAAAACATTTACAAAACCTGAAGCTGGGGAGGATAAGCTTCCTATCATTTTAGCTAATAATTCTTGCCTACTTGGTAATTGAGCCAAAACTGTTACCTCCGCTCCGTCCTTATGTAATCCATCTATAAATCCACCCAATATCTTTAAATTCTCATTTGTTTTTGAAAGCTTATAAACTGTCTTAGCGGGAAGAATTTCATCTTCAAATCCGAAAATAAATCCTACTTCAGTTTTTAAACTATTTTTATCAAAATCTAATTTATTCTCTTTTAAGGCTAAAGAGGCTAAAGTCTTTTTAACCACCTTTAATTCAGATCCATTCTCTTTCAGTTGTTTTCTTAATATAGAAATATCTTTTACTTTCAATCCTGAAATCCCAAT
>JBDRIW010000040.1:0-7634 GCA_043815465.1 Candidatus Nealsoniibacteriota bacterium
TTGGTGGAGCAAAAATTTCTGATAAACATGCTAATTTTATTGTTAATTTTAAAAATGCGACAGAAAAAGATGTAAAAAAGTTAATTTTTTTAATAAAAAAGAAAGTTAAAAGTAAATTTAAAATAAATTTGGAAGAAGAAATAATTATTTTATAAAAATTCAGTTGTCCACACTTGACAAACTTTCTCTAAATGAAAAAATGAATTAATAAAAAGTTTTTTAAAATTTTCTAGAAAATATTTTAAGAATTTGTCTATCAAAAAGATGGGCAGGCAAATAGTGGTCGACTATATGTCTCAACTTAAACTAAATTTAAATTTTATGGCAAAGAAAAAAGTAAAAAAGAAAGTAGCAGCAAAGCCTAAGAAAAAAGCTAAGAAGAAAAAGAAATAAATTTTCTTATTAGGTCCCGTCCCGTTAAACTGGGACGGGTCTTTTTTAGAGTCTTTACAAAATTATTTTAATATGCTATAAAAAAGACGTTAGTTTTTTACATTATTAATAGTTTGACTGCTTTTTAGCTCTTTGTTTTTTCTTCAATTATTTGAAGAATAGCTTTAGAGATATATTTTATAGATATTTCTCTATTGTAAGCAGTCAACCAGTAAGAATATGACACAAAAAACAAAGAGATCCATACAATGGGTCGCTACACCAACAAAAGAAAATTATGCTGGAATTCATCTATTTGGAGAATTCTGGGATGGAAAAGTAATTGAGAATTCAAAGGAAGTTGAAAATCTTTTAGTTGAAGCTGCTAAAATTTCTAATAGTACAATTCTAAAAACAGTTGTTCATAAATTTAAACCCCAGGGAGTAACTGGGTTTGTTTTATTGGCAGAATCACATATTTCTATTCATACTTGGCCAGAGTGGAATTTGGTAGCAATAGATATATTTACTTGTGGAAACAAAGCCATGCCTCAAAAAGCTTTTGATTATATCAAAGAGGCTTTCCAACCAAATTATTTTACTATCAAGCGATTGAAGCGTGGAATGAAGAAAAAATAATGGATCTCAAAAAGCTTCATCAAAAATATCTTAGATACAGCAAAGAATCTTTTTTAGCAGATGCTAATATTTGGGTTGGGACAGAAGCTGAAAAACTTAGCAAAAAAGATTTAGAAAGAATTTATGATAATTACGAAAGAAAGAGTTTCAATCATTTGTTTAAAAAAATAAAGGATATCATTTATCTTAAAAATTTATTTGATTTTTCTTTAATACATTCTACTGAAAACTGGGTCTTACTTAAATTAATTACTTTCTTAGAAAAAGAAAAAGTAATTTCTGTTAACAAGTTAGGAAAAATAAAGGTTTTAGAAGAAGAATTATTTAATTTAATGCCAAAACCTCTTTCTGTCGGAGAGATTAAAAAAAGGGTAGAAAAGAAAATTGGAAAGAAAATTAATTTATTAGAACCTACTTCAAAAATCTTTGGAACTAAAATATTGGCAGAATATGATCAAATGCCCATATCTAATTCTTCTGCTATTTTCCTAGTTGAAAAGATATTAAAAACTATTCCATTTAAAAAAAGATTTTTATTCGTTGGAGATGATGATATGGTTTCTTTATTTCTTTGCATAGCAGATCCCGGGATAGAATGTTTAGTAACTGATATTGATACTAATTTACTTAAAAAGATCTCTAGAATAGCCAAAAAGTATAATTTAAAGATTACAACCCAAAAAGTTGATATAAGAAAGGTAAAGAGTTTGGGGGGAGGATTTGGAGGTTTTCTTGTTAATCCTTCATATAATTATGAAGGAGTTAAAAAATTTGTTGAATTTGGAGTTTCTCAGTTAGGAAAAGAAGGAGGATTTGCTTTTGTAGAGATAGGAGATGAGTCAATCGGAAACAGGTTTCTTTTCTTAGAAGAAATTTTTGCTAAAAATAATCTGATTATAAGAGAATTGTCTGTTGGTAATATATTTTATCCTTGGACTTCTGTTCATGGAGAAGATAAGGTATTGATTGATAGATTAAGTAAATTTTTTGATAAAGATTTAATTAAGAGTAATCCTAAGCTAGCTGCTTCTTTATGGTTATTTGAATATATACCGTTTAAAGTAAAAAAACCTAAAAAGCAATCAATATATGCCTACATATAATACAGAAAAATATTTAAGAGATTTATATTCTAAATGGTTAAAGTTTAGTATAGAAATTTTTTTTCTAGATAGAAAGAAATTCTCTACTAGTTTTAAAGAATTAAAAGTTTCCGATAAAGTCATTGAAGAAGTTTATAACAGTTATTATAAAGTTCCTTTTTTTGTTTTTTTAGCTCATGTAAAGGATATTATTTTTTCAAATAATGTTTTTGATTTTATTTTAAAAAATGCTTCGGAGGATTGGAAATTATGGCCATATCTTAAATTCCTAGAGAAAGAAAAAATAATTAAGGTTCAGAAATCAGGAAAAGTTATTTTATTGAAGAAAGATATTTTAAATTGTATTCCAGAACCAAAAACAGAAAAAGAGATTAAGGCTATCTTAGAAAAGAAGCTTAAAGTAAGGGTAAGGGAAGGAGATACAGTAGTAGATCTTTTTAAGGATTTTGGGGAATTTGAAGTAAAGGCAGGATATGACCAGATGCCAATCTCTCAAGGTTCTGCAATATATGTAGTTAAAAAAATATTAGAAAAGATACCTTTTAAGGGTCAAATGTTATTTTTGGGGGATGATGATTTTGTTTCTATTATTTTAGGTTTAGTAGAACCAAAAATGGAATGCGTAGTATCTGAAATTGATGAGCAACTTATTAATAAGATTAAATTTTTATCTTCTAAATTTAAATTAAATATTAGAACAGAAAGAATTGATTTTATAAAAGATAAGAATAAAAAAATTAAAGGAAACTTTGTTGGATTTCTAACCAATCCCGTATACACCTTAGGAGCTAAAGAATTTGTTAAGTTTGGGATTAATCAGTTTGGTAAAGATGGTGGATTTGGATTATTAGAAATAGGAGACGAAGCCCTAGGAACAAGATTTTTATTCTTACAAGATTTCTTTACAAAAAATAATCTTATTATTTCAGAATTAACTACTGACAAGATCTTTTATCCTTTTATTTCTTTATATAAAGAAGATAAAGAAATATTAAGAAGAATGTCAGAGATGGTTGATAGAAATATTGTTTTAAAAGCCCCAAGGCTTGGAGCATCCTTGTACGTTCTAAAATATCTTCCTCAAAAGCCTAAAATAGTTAAATTTAAGAAACATATATATGATTACCTCTAATTCAAAAAAATGGTTTTGCGAAGGCTCTGTTCCAGGGGAAAGATCTGGTAATATGAATGTTTGTTTTAGTATTGAAAAGAAAGTTTTTGAAGGAAAAACTTTATATCAAAAAGCTTTAATTTTTGACAATGCTGTTTACGGAAGAGTTTTTATATTGGATGGAATAGTTGAGCTTTCTTCTAAAGATGAATTTATTTATCACGAGATGATGGTTCATCCTGTTATGCTTTCTCACAAAAAACCAGAAAATATTTTAGTTATAGGAGGAGGGGATGGAGGAGTATTGAGGGAGATATTAAAATACCCTGTAAAAAAGGTTGATTTAGTTGAACTCGATAAACAAGTTGTTGATATCTCAAAAAAATATTTACCATTTTTAAAGTCTAAAGAAAGTTTCGCTGATAAAAGAGTTAGTGTTTTTTTTGAAGATGGAAAAGATTTTATTGAAAAAACAAAAGAAAAGTACGATATAGTTATTATTGATTGTACTAACCCTGAACCAGGCAATAATTCATCTACTTTATATTCAGAGATTTTTTATAAAAATATTTCTAAAAGTTTGGGGAAGGATGGAATTATTATTACCCTAGGGTCATCTTTCTTAGATTTTGAAAAGATATCTAAGCCATTCTCTTTAAGGATGAAGAAGGCTTTTCTCTTTGTCTCTTTTTTAAGATTTACAATGCCTTCATACCATTGTGGAGAATATTCTTTTTTGATGGGATCTAAAACAATTAATTTAAAGAGCCCTGATTTTAAAGATATTGAAAAAAGATTTAAGTCTTTAAAAAAGAAGCATTCTTTTAAATATTATTCTCCAGAAATTCATAAGGCAAGTTTATTATTGCCTGAGATGTGGAAAATATGAAAAAAAAGATTTTAATATTTGGAAAGGGTAGGATTGGGACAGCAGTTGCTTGGTATCTTAAAAAACTCAAAGTATCTAGTGAGATTGTTTTTTTTACCAAAGAGAAAGATCTAAATTATTTTGATATTTTTGTTTCGGCCTTACCTGGGGACGCATCTTTAAAAGCAATTTCTCTTGCTTTAAAGTATGGGAAAAATTTAATTGATATTTCCGACTTAGAAACAGAAGAATATTTAAAAAGAGAAAAACAAATTAAAAAGAAGAGTATTTTATTGGTTCCAGGGGCTGGCTTTTGTCCTGGGTTAGTTAATTTTATTTTAGGGAAAGAGTTAGTTAAAAAGGGTAAAAATATAGATGTTGAAGTAAAAGTTGGGACCGTTTCTAATAAAAAAAACTATTTTCCCTTTCTTTGGTGTTTTGAAGATTTGATATGGCAGCATGACAATCCTTCTCTTCAATTAATTTCAGGTAAGAAAGTTAAATTTCTTCCTTTCGAAGGATTTAAAAAGGAGACTCTTTTTAATATTCCCTGTGAAACATACTTTGAAGACGGAGGGTTTGAATATTTAATTAAAAAATTTAATATTAAAAATTTTACTACTAAGGTGATTAGACCGGAAGGATTTATGTCTTTTTTTCTATTCTTAAAAAGTCATGGATTTTTTAGTAAATTAGAAATTGAAAGAACAAAAAATAATTTAGAGAGAAAAAAAGGAGACGATATTACGTTAGGAGAAATATTTATTAAATTGGAAAATAAAATAAAAATCTGGAAACTTAAGGTTGAGTCAAAAGAAGGAGAGAAACTAAATTCAATGCAAAAGATTACGGCTATATTTCCAGCAGTTTTAATTAAATTTATAGATGATATTAAGGAAACAGGACTTTTATTTCCCGAAGACCTAGCTAAAAATGAAAAGCTTTTTAATGCGATATCAAAAGAAATAAAAAAAGAAAAAATCTTAGTCTAATTTTAAGATTTTCAAATCTAAAGTGTTAGAAAAATATCTAAAAAGAAGAGAATGGTCTCTCTTTCTTTTTTCACTAAAAAATTGTAAAATATTAGGGTATTATGTCAATCTTAAATAAAGTTTTTGGCGATGCCAATGAAAAATATATAGGGAAGTTGAAGCCTATTACAGATAAAATAAACTCTCTCGAATCAGAACTCGAGAGTTTTTCAGATGTTCAATTAAAAGAAGAAACAGTTAAATTAAAGAAAAGACTAAAAGATGGTGCACTTTTAGATAGTCTCTTGCCAGAAGCTTTTGCTTTAGTAGTAGAATCTGCCAAGAGGAATATAAATCAAAAACATTTTAATGCTCAGCTTATTGGGGGTATTATTCTACATCAAGGGAAGATAGCTGAAATGAGAACTGGAGAGGGGAAAACTTTAGCTTCTACTCTACCCATATATTTAAATGCTTTAGAAGAAAAAGGAGTTCATGTGATAACTGTTAATGATTATTTAGCTAAAAGAGATGCAGTTTGGATGGGACAGATATATCATTTATTAGGCCTCTCCGTCTCTTGTATAGTGCATGAGACAGCTTTTATATATGATCCCGAATATCAGGAAGAAGATAAGGGGTTAGATCAAGAAAGGGACCTAGTAGGGGCTTTTAAGGTGGTAGAAAGCTATTTAAGACCTTGTTCCAGGAGGGAAGCTTATGCAGTTGATATCACCTATGGAACTAATAATGAATTTGGGTTTGATTATTTAAGAGATAATATGGTTTACGATTTGGAGCAAAAATCTCAGAGAGGATTTAACTTTGCTATTATTGATGAAATGGATTCTGTTTTAATAGATGAAGCTAGAACTCCTTTAATTATTTCAGCACCAGATATGGAGAGTTCTAACTATTATAAAGAATTTTCTACAATTATTCCCAAGTTAGAAAAAGAAACAGATTATCAGATAGACGAAAAGATGAAAACAGTTACTTTAACTGAAGAAGGAATAAACAAAATAGAAAAGATTTTAGGTATGGAAAATATATATGAAGAGAAGGGGATGAAATATCTTCATTATATGGAACAAGCATTGAGATCAGAAGTGATGTTTAAGAAAGATACAGATTACGTTGTTAAAAATGGTGAAATTATTATTGTAGATGAATTCACTGGAAGGTTAATGCCTGGAAGGAGATGGTCTGGTGGGCTACATCAAGCTATAGAGGCAAAAGAAAAAGTTGAAGTAAAACCAGAATCTTTAACCTTAGCTTCTATTACTTTTCAAAATTATTTTAGAATGTATAAAAAATTAGCTGGTATGAAAGGAACGGCAGCTACTTCAGCAGAAGAATTTGATAAAGTTTATAAATTAGAAGTTATAATTGTTCCTACTAATAGAGAAATGGTTAGAAAAGATATGTCAGATGTTGTTTACAAGAATCAGGAAGGAAAATTAAAAGCAATTGTAAATGATATTAAAGAAAGACATTCAAAAGGACAGCCTATCTTAGTTGGAACTACTTCAATCGGAAAAAATGAATATTTAGGTAAATTATTAGACATAGAAGGTGTTCCCCATCAAATATTGAATGCAAAAAATCATGAAGAGGAAGGAGAGATTATAGCTCAAGCAGGTAAGCTTGGGGCAGTTACTATAGCTACCAATATGGCAGGCCGTGGTGTTGATATTGTTTTGGGAGGAAATCCAGTAGACGAAGAAGATGCGAAAAAAGTAAAAGAATTAGGGGGCTTACATGTTATCGGAACTGAAAGACATGAGGCAAGAAGAATTGATAATCAATTAAGAGGAAGAGCTGGAAGACAGGGAGATCCAGGTTCTTCTCAGTTTTATTTATCTTTGGAAGATGATTTATTAAGAGTTTTTGGGGCAGAAAGAATTAAAACTTTAATGAACACTTTAAAGATTGCAGATGATCAACCGATAGAAGTTAAGATGATATCTGGCGTTATTGAATCTGCTCAAGGAAAGATAGAAGGATTTAATTTTGATATTAGAAAACATGTCTTAGAGTATGATGATGTAATGAATAAACACAGAGAGGTTATTTATAAAAAGAGGATAGAGATGATAGAAAAAGCTAAAGGAGCAGAACTTAAGTCTTATATTTTAGAAACAATTAAAAAGGCTGGATTTAAAGAAGAAGAATATGCAGCTAAAGAAAAAGAGATAGGAGAAGTAAGAACTAGAGAAGTAGAAAAAGTTATTGTTTTAAGAATTATAGATATGCTTTGGCTAGAACACTTAGAACAGATGTCTTATTTAAGAGATTCTGTAAGATTGAGAGCTTACGGCCAGAAAGATCCTTTGCTTGAATATAAATCTGAAGGACATAAACTTTTCCAAAAATTATTAGATCAGATAGATTTGGGAGTGGGTAATACTATAATGAAAGTTAAGTTAGAAGAAAAACCTCAGCAGCAGCAGGGATTTGAAGAATTTAAACCTAAACAACAACTTAAAACTGTTGGTAGAAATGAGCCTTGCCCATGTGGTAAAAAAAATCCAAATACTGGTAAGCCAATGAAATATAAAAAGTGCTGT
>JBDRIW010000041.1:0-3474 GCA_043815465.1 Candidatus Nealsoniibacteriota bacterium
TCAAAGGTTGTCTAACTTTTATTCCCAATCTAGCTCTTTCTTTTAATCCAAGATTAACTATTTCTCTAACTCGTTTCATTTTTTCCTCTAATTTAGAGTCTATAAATTTATTTTCTGGAGAAGGATATTCTTCCAGATGAACTGATTCTTCTTTCCCTCTAAGTTCTCTATACAATGATTCCGCTAAGAAAGGAGTAAAAGGAGCTAATAACTTTGAAAACTTAGAAACAACATAATAGAGAGTTTGAATAGCTTCTTCTTTCTCTTTGTCTATCTCTGATTTTTGAAATCTCTTTCTTGAGCGTCTAACATACCAATTAGATAAGTCGTCAACAAAGTTTTCAAACATTCTAGCTGCTCCGACTACGTCATACTTATCTAACTTATTGCTAATCTCTGAATTAAGTCTTTCTAGAGAAGAAACTATCCATTTATCTAAAACGTTATTAGAATTAAACTCTTCTTTTCTTTGTTCGTGATCAGCATAAGTATTAAAGAATCTCTGAATATTTAATATAGTATCAAAAAATCTTCTATAAAGAATTTGAATATCATTAAAATTAAAACTCTTTGGTTCAGCAACTGCATTTATCGTATAAAAATAAAACCTAGCTACATCAGCTCCATAAGTATCTATAATATCTTCGGGCTTTACTATATTCCCTTTAGATTTTGACATCTTCTGTCCCTTTTCATCTAAAACAATACCAACTGATATAACGTTTTTATAAGGAACATCTAGCTTTAAAAGTGTTGATATAACTAGTAAAGTATAAAACCATCCCCTAGTTTGATCTATTCCTTCACAAATAAAATCAGCTGGGAATAATTTCTTTTTATCTATTAAATCCTTATTTTCAAAAGGATAATGTAATTGAGCAAAAGGCATAGACCCTGAATCAAACCAACAATCAATTACTTCTATTGCTCTTTTCATTTTTCCTCCGCAATCACAATTAAAAGTGATCTCATCTATAGCCGGTCTATGTAAATCTTCTATCTTATAATCCTTATCAGCTTTTTCTTTTAATTCTTCTATGCTTCCTATGCATGTTCTTTTTTCACATTTCTGACACTGCCAAATTGGAAGAGGAGTGCCCCAATATCTTTCTCTAGATAAATTCCAATCTTTAACGTCTTTAAGCCATTCTCCAAATCTTCCATCTTTTAAATAATCTGGAACCCAATTTATTTTCTTATTCCTTTCTAACAAGTCTTTCTTTATTTCTGTAACTTTAATAAACCAAGAATTTTTAGCATAGTACAAAAGAGGAGAATCACATCTCCAACAAAAAGGATATTCATGCCCATACATCTCTTCTTTAAATAAAATATTTTTCTTTTTTAATTCTTCTACTATTAAAGGATCTGCATCTTTAACAAATTTACCTGCGAATGGTTTTACCTCTTTCTTAAATTTTCCTTGTTCATCAATATTCACAACAACGGGTAATCCATTCTCCTTTGCTATCTCCATATCATCCACTCCAAAAGCAGGAGCCATATGAACCAATCCTGTTCCTTCTTCCATAGAAACAAAATCTGCTAACACAACGAACCAAGCCTTTTTGCCAGGATCCTGAAAATTAAATGGTGGTTCATATTCTACGTCTTTTAAGTCTTTTCCTTTAAACTCTTCTATTATTTTATATTCCTCTCCCAAAGCAGATAATCTTCCTTTAGCTACTATTAAAATTTCTCCATTAATTTCTGCCTTAACATATTCAAGACTTTTATTTACAGCAACAGCTACATTCCCAGGAAGTGTCCATGGAGTAGTTGTCCAAATTAAAAGACTAGTATTCTTTTGCCCTTTAACAGGCAACTTAACAAAGACAGAATTTTCAGTAACATTTTTATATCCCTGAGCTACTTCGTGAGAGGAGAGAGAGGTACCACATCTAGGGCAGAAAGGAACTACCTTATAATCTTGATAAAGTAGCCCTCTGTCCCATACCTTTTTCAATATCCACCATAAACTTTCTATATATTCATTGCTACAAGTAATATAGGCTTTTTCTAAATCAAGCCAATAACCAATTCTTTCTGTAAATTCTTCCCATTCTTTCTTATAATTAAAAACATTATTCTTACAAGCACAAACAAAATCATCTATATTGTCCTCTATATCTTTTTTGCTCTTAATGCCCAATTCTTTTTCTGCTGATATCTCGGTGGGCAAACCATGCGTGTCCCAACCAGCCTTTCTTTCTACATAAAAACCTTTCATGGTTTTATAGCGCAGGATTATATCCTTGAAAGATCTAGCTAATAAATGATGAATTCCAGGTTTTCCATTGGCAAAAGGGGGGCCCTCGTAAAAAACAAACTTTGGTTTATTTTTAGTTTTTTCTAAGGTCTTTTTAAATATATTGTTCTTTTTCCAAAATTCCAGTATTTCTTTTTCTATTTTGGGAAATATTATTTCCATATTATTTAAGCTTTCTTAATTCTCCTGTTTTAATTTCTTTTTTACCCATTATAATTTTAACAAACTTTTTAAAAGAATGTTTATTAACAATCTTTTCTAATAAAGTTAATGGACGGCCATGACTTACTATTATTATATTCTTTCCTTTATATTTACCATCTATTTCTTTAATAAACATTTTCAATCTTTTTTCTACGTCTTTATAATTTTCTCCTTTGGGGGCTGAAATTTCATATCTCTTTAAATAATATTGAAAAGGGTTAAGGATCCTAGCTTTATCCCAAAAAGATCCATATTCTTTAACTGATTTACCATTAAAAAGACCTAGACCTATTTCCCTCAATCTTTTATCTAGCTTTACCTTAATTCCTAATTCTTTAGCAATTATTTCAGCCGTCTGTTTTGTTCTTAATAAGTCTGAAGAAAATATTAAATTAATCTTTTTATTTTTAGCTTTTTTAGCTACCCTCTTTGCTTCTTTTATTCCTTTTTTAGTTAAAGGAACAATAGTTTTTTCTGGCCAAGAAGATTCAAATCCTTTAATGTTTTTTAATGATTCTCCGTGCCTTAATAAATAATAAGTATTTTTCATATTACATCTTTTCTGGAGCCGATACTCCTATTAAACTTAAGGTATTTTCTAACACTATTTTAGTTGCTGAAATTAAGGAAAGTCTCCTTTCTGTTAATTTTTTATCGTCTGATATAACTTGACATTTTTGATAAAAGCGATGAAAACTTTCTGCTAATTCTATCGCATATTTAGGTAATCTCTGAACCTGATAATCTAGAGCTATATCCTCTATGACTTCTGGTAGTTTTATTAATTGTTTAACTAATTCTTTTTCTGCTTCATCTGCTAATGAAATATCTTTTGACGGTTTGATTTTAGATTTACTAAGAATACTACAAATCCTAGCATGGGCATATTGAACATAAAAAACAGGATTCTTACTAGATTGTTCTTTGGCTAGATCTAAATCAAAATCTAGATGATTTCCATAACTTCTTAAAAGAAAGAAAAATCTAGAAACATCTGCTCC
>JBDRIW010000042.1:0-2724 GCA_043815465.1 Candidatus Nealsoniibacteriota bacterium
ATGGGATAAACGATATACTTGTTTCCTCATCTTTAAAAAGCTCTTTCTTATTAAAAGAAACCCAATCTTTCTTGGGCTCTACCTCTCTTAATTGCTTTAGCTGATTAATGAGGTTATCTTGCATCATACAATTACGACGCAGAACATAGTGTTTTGTTACAGTGCGAGTATCGTCTCAACGATACGAAACTCCTATGTGAGGATTTATTCCTCATCGCCCTATTATGCCTCTTTCACCTTATCCTTAAGAGACTTTAAGGCTCTATGAAGAATAACCCTAGTATTTTGCTCTGACTTGTCCATCATCTCAGCTACTTTTTTAATAGGAAGATCGTCTAAATAATACCAAACAATAACATTCTGATAGTCTTCTTTAAGATCATTTAAAGCTAATCTTACTTGATCTAAATCTGAGGCAAATATAGCTTTTTCTTCTAAATTAGCTTCTGGATCTAGAATTGGCATATTGTCAACAGAAACAACTTGTGCTCTACCCTTCTTCCTATAATAGTCAGTGACTAAATTACGAGCTACTCTATATATAAAAGCTTGATGATTTTCAATAGTATTCTTTTTATAAAACTCCCAACATTTTACAAATGTTTCTGAACATATGTCCTGGGCTATGTCTTCTGAACTTACTTTTAAGAAAACAAACCTATATATTTTATTAATATATTGGTCGTATATTTTACCAAATTCTTTACGAGGATTTGACATAATTTATGCTTATTTTAATAGGACATTGACTATGTCCTACATACATATACGTGTGTCCTACCTATATATATGCATGTCCTATCTAACTAGTGTATGATTTTAACTGATAAAATGTATCATTCTTCTCCCCGACCCTTTCAATCTTACTATTTTGAAGTAAGCTTTCAAAGTCCCTTCTTAAAGTTCTTTTTGTAACTTCAGGGAAAACCTCTTTCAACTGCCAAACCTGAGCTCTGTTATTTTCCTTTAAAAAAGTTATTATCTTCTCTTGTCTTTCGGTTAGCGCTGATTGATGATGAAAATTACTTGTTTTTTGTATCTTTCTTATTGGGTCTAAAATAGGCAAATCCCCAACTTCATTACTAGCTATTTGGGGAAGGGTCTGTTGGGGCACCATTTCCTCATTATCAAGGAGAGTACTTAAATTACCATAACCCTCTTTTATTGCCAATATATCAGAAGGACTTACCCAATTCTGAGCTAAGCTAACATCAAAGAAGTCATTTAAGGCAGACAGATCTTCTTTATTGGGATTAGCTAAAAAATTAACAGCTACCTCCCTTAATTTATACCTTAGTGGCTCCTTTTTAGGAAAGAATAAGGTTACTTTATATAGATTATTTGTTAGTTGAATTATATGACTTTTATCCATGATTCAAGCGTTAAAAAACACTATATTTATATAGTGAAACACTGAATAAATTATAACAGGAAAATAATAATTAGTCAAAACAAAATCAGGGAGTATTCCCTGACTAAAAAATGAAAACCTCCTTTTATTGATTTAATTTTAATCCAATTTTTTCTGCCAACTGATGAACCCATTTTTCTAATTTATCCACCTTATGGGCCAACATAACCATTTCTTGAAAATAAGTATCTGCTCTCTTGGCATAAGCATCAACCCCATCACTCAAAACGCGAATATCTGATTTATCCGCTTTATTTTCTAACTGATTTTCTATTTTTGTGAATCTTTCGTCTAAATATCCAATTAGTTCACTAAAATCTTTTTCCATACAAATTTATTATATCTCCAATAAATAACTTGTCAAATAAAAAAACTAAACCGAATTTAGTTTTCCACAGCTTTAGACTAGATGTAATATTTATGTTTTGGTAGAATATCAAAATATGTTTAAAATTACAAAAATAAATAAAGTTATTTTTATCGTTGTCGTTTTATTAATTCTCCTAGCTGGAATATTTTTTTATTATTGGCAGAATAGAGAAATAAAAAGTAGCCCAGACGATTATACTGTTGAAGAAACTGTTAATGGAAAATTTGTATATAATAAAAAAGCGAGATTTAACGTAGAAATACCAGAAGATTGGACAATAAAAAAAATGGGAATTAATGATGGGCTAGAAGAAGGAGCTGTAGTCTTGTTTTCCTCCAACACCGAAAAAGAGCTACAGAAAGCTCTTCCTTTAGAAAAAGGATGTTTAATTATTTTTAAAACACTTTATGAAAAACTTGATTTAGCCGAAATAAAAATGGAAGCGATGTATACTCATTCTATATGGATGCTAGAATCCCAAGAGTTTGAAGAGGCTACAATAAACAGCCATCAAGCTTTAAAAAGTACGTTCAATACTCTCGCTACAGGGCCCGGCATGGGCATTTATATCTCTCAAAACAATAAAACATATTGGATTAATTTATTTTGGGCAGTAGACCAAAAAGAAAAATGTATTCAAACATTTGATAATTTCTTAAAAACTATTTCTATAAAATAGCTCTTTTTAATGTTAAAGATTATTAAAAATAGAATATTTTTGAATATTTTTCTGCTATTTTTTTTAGTAGGATTTTTAATTTTTCCGAAGATTATCTTAGCTGACGATTTTAAAAATATAACAATAAAAGAAGCTAACGAATATTTAGAATTACCAGAAGATAAAGTAGAAAAACTAATTCATTCTTTGATTAAAATTTTTCATTCAAAATGGGAAGATTTAATGGTTTACGGACAACCTACCGCAGATCAAATGGCTATACCA
>JBDRIW010000043.1:0-2072 GCA_043815465.1 Candidatus Nealsoniibacteriota bacterium
TTATAAGCTTGCAACCATCTCTCTAGACTCCTTTTACTATAAGGACATACTTTTATTACATCCCTTATCCTTACTTCTTTATTATATATGGGCAAAACCCATCTTAACCTCTCTTCCTTTATTGTTTTAGACATATTAACATATATATACCAAGACAATAAACTATCTTGGTAAAAACCGCCATATGTCTGTACACATTACCTCAATTCGTTGACAAAAGCTAAAAATCTGGTATTATAAAAACATAAATATTAACATTGAACTTTGGAATTCAAGCTATAAACCTATGATAAATAGGATAAAAAATAAAAATATCCAATTTTCAAAATTGAATTATGAATCAATTTACCCAATTAATAGTGGGTGTAATAATTTTGGCTGTGGGGTCAATTTTGGGTTATTATGCCAGGCAATCAATAGCAAAAAAACAAGCAGGAACTTTAGAAGCCAAACTTCAACAGAAGGTAGCGAAAGCTAAAGAAGACTCTGAGACCTTGCTGACTGAAGCGAAAGCTAAAGCAGAGGCAGTCGTAGAAAAAGTTAAAGAAGAAATAAGTACTAGTAGATCAAATCTCTTTCAAACAGAGAAGCTTTTGCTTAAGAGAGAGAGCGCTTTAGATCAAAGAGCGTCTTCTTTGGAGGTGGAGCAAAAGGAACTTAAAGAAAAGGTAGAAAAAGTAAAAACAATAAAAGAAAATTTAGAGAAGGTCACAGAAGAAACAGTTAATAAATTAGAAAAAATAGCTAAACTTTCTAAAGAAGAAGCAAAAGAAGAATTACTAAAAACTTTAGAAAAAGAACAGAATCAAGATGTAGAAGAAAGGATAAGAAAAATAGATAAAGAAGGTTGGGAAAAATTTGAAGGGAAAGCAAAAGAATTATTAACTATAGCAATTCAAAAATTTGGACTAAGCCAAGCTCAAGAGTTAACAACTACAATAGTTAATCTTCCTTCAGAAGAAATAAAAGGAAGAATTATTGGTAAAGAAGGAAGGAATATTAGAACCTTGGAAAGATTAACAGGGACAGAGGTTATAGTGGATGAGACCCCAGAAGCTGTTGTTATTTCAGGATTTGATCCTGTTCGTAGACAAATAGCTAAACTTGCTTTAGAAAAACTTATCCAAGATGGAAGAATACAGCCAGCTAAGATAGAAGAGCAGGTTCAGATAGCAGAGAGCGAGATAGTAAAACAGATAAGAGAAGCCGGAGAAACAGCTGCTTATGATACAGGGGTAATAGGCCTAGAGGCTAAGTTGGTTCAATTATTAGGAAGACTTAAATTTAGAACTAGTTTTGGTCAGAATGTTCTTTTACACTCAATAGAAGTTTCTCATTTGGCTTCTTCTTTAGCCTCTGAAATTGGTGCAGATGCTTCAGTTTGTAAAAAGGCTGGATTATTCCACGATATTGGAAAAGCAGTAGATCATCAAGTTGAAGGATCTCATGTTGATATAGGTGTTAGGATTTTAGAAAAGTTTGGAATAGAGAAGGAAGTAATAATCGCCATGAAATCTCATCATGAGGATTATCCTTACGAAAATTTAGAATCAATTATTGTTCAAGTAGCAGATCAGATTTCAGGAGCTAGACCAGGAGCTAGAAAAGATACACTAGAAAATTATTTAAAGAGATTGGGGGAATTAGAAAACTTAGCTTTAACTTTTGAGGGAGTTGAGAAGGCTTGGGCCTTGCAAGCTGGAAGAGAAATTAGAATATTTGTAAAACCAGAAACTATAAATGATTTAGAGGCAAGAAGTTTAGCTAAGGATATAGCTAAAAGAATCCAAGAAGAACTTAGGTATCCAGGAGAAATAAAAGTTAATGTTATAAGAGAAACTAGAGTGATAGAATACGCAAAATAAATATTATTTATAACTAAAAAAGCACCAGAACGGTGCTTTTTAGTTAGAAGAGTGATTATTTGTAATGGAGCGGGTGACGGGGATCGAACCCGTGTAGCGAGTTTGGAAAACTCGAGCACTACCACTGTGCTACACCCGCTTGGTCGGGGTACTCAGACTCGAACTGAGATTAAATCCTCCCAAAGGACTCGTGCTACCATTGCACTA
>JBDRIW010000044.1:0-9245 GCA_043815465.1 Candidatus Nealsoniibacteriota bacterium
GTCCCGCTTCCTCGGATATTTTAGCGGTCTTTGGCTGTCCTGCGAAGCAGGACTTTCGCTGGCTCGCCTGCGGCGAGCCAGCGTCAGGCGTCTTCCGGATTTTCCCTAAAATAGGTTCGGATTTTAACCAAAACATACCGCATGAAATTTGAAGATACTGTAAGTGTCTATAAATTTCCATTTGAGGGAGTGTTGAGAAACCTCTTTGTAAGAGGATTAGAATACTCGAGCGATAGCGAAAGATGAAGATGAATCTTTAGATTCATTGTCCCTCCCTCTCCGTAAATGAAGTTTTGGATATATTTTTATATCCAAAAGTTTATTTAAGTGGGCGTGCCAGAATTATTGATGACAGTCATCAACAACGAGTTATAAAAGTTTTGGAGGGGTCGGATAGTGGTTTATTCCATCGGTTTTGAAAACCGACGTCCGCAAGGACTCGTGGGTTCGAATCCCACTCCCTCCGCCAAAATAAAAATAATTTACTAATAAAGATAAAACTTTTTTATGAAATTAAAACATATTTTAAGCACACAACAATTTTTAGATAAAAATGTGCTTGTAAGTATTTTTGAAAAAGCAGGTAAATTTGAAAAAGCAGACCGTCAAAACAAAATTCCAAAACCCTTACAAGGTAAAATTTTAGCATGTTTATTTTATGAACCGAGTACTCGTACTCGGTTTTCTTTTGAGTCAGCTATGCTTAAACTCGGCGGTCAGGTAATTTCTACTGAAAGTGCAGGACAATTCTCCTCAGTTAGTAAGGGGGAAACACTAATAGATAGTATTAAGATTATTTCTGGATATTCTGATGTGATTGTTCTGCGTCACCACGAATCTGGATCTGCCAAAGAGGCTGCAAAAGTTTCTGCTGTACCAATTATTAATGCAGGAGATGGAGATGGAGAACATCCTACCCAAGCTCTACTCGATTTGTATACAATTAAAAAAGAACTTGGACAAATAGATAAGCTAAAAATTGGCATGGTTGGAGATTTACTTTATGGTAGAACAATCCATTCGCTTATTTATCTTCTTTCGCTTAGCCATAATATTGAAATATTTTTAGTTTCTCCAAAAGAATTGAAATTACCAGAAAAATATAAATCCTTCTTAAATTCAAACAAAATAAAGTTTTTTGAGTCTAATAATTTAGAAAATATAATTTCTAAGGTTGATGTTTTATATATGACACGAATTCAAAAAGAACGTTTTGTTTCAAAGAAACTTTATGATCAGGTTAAAAATTTATTTGTTTTAAATGAAAAATTATTAAAGAAACTTAAAAAACGCTCTGTTATTATGCATCCATTGCCAAGAATTAATGAAATTAGTCTGAAAGTTGATGACGATAAGCGTGCAGCCTATTTCAGACAGGCTAAAAATGGATTATATATTCGAATGGCTCTTTTAAGTTTTTTATTTAAAAATTTAGACCGTTGATATTTAGGTTTTTTATTTTGTTAATATTGTTCTTGTGATATAATAAACAAACTAAAATGTTGAATATCTTTCAGTTTTTACTACCACAAAAGTTTATAGGTATAGATGTGGGGACTTCTTACATAAAAGTTGTAGAAGTATCCAGATTTGGTAATCGTAGAAAATTAGAAAACTATGGTTCTCTTTCGGCTGAAGTCTTGTATAAAAAACCTTTTAGAACTTTTGATAAAAATACTCTTTTATTATCTAGTGAAGATATAGCTAGGGCCATAAGAGCGATACTCCAAGAAGCTAAAATAAAGTCTAAACAGGCTATTTTTTCTATTCCTGATTTTTCTACATTTTTTACTAATTTTGAATTACCACAGATGTCAGAAGAAGAACTTGTTCAGGCAGTAAAGTTTGAAGCTAAACAACACATTCCTTTTCCTTTATCAGAAATGACATTAGACTGGAAAATTATGGAGGACAAAGAATTAATTGCCCAGAATAAGAAGATGACAGTTTTGTTAGCTGCTGTCCCCAATGAAGTAATAAATCAATACAACGAAATAGCCAAATTAGCTGGATTAGAACTTTATTCTTTAGAAGCTGAGGTTTTTGGATTAATAAGAGCATTAGTTCCAGAAGATAATGTAATTCCTCAAGCCATAATAGATATTGGAGCCCAGAGCACTACTTGCAGTATTGTAGATAGAAAAAATCTTTATACTTCTCATAGTTTTGATGTGGGAGGGAATGAGCTTACTAATATTATTTCTAGATCCTTAAGTATTGGATATAAAGAAGCAAAGGAAATAAAAGAATCCCGTGGTCTGTTGGGAGGAAAAATAGAGAATAGCGATAAAGAATTAAAGAGCATAATAAGTCCTTTGATGGATAATATTATTAGAGAGATTGAGGGGATATTTCATGGATTTTATATTAAAAAAAGAAGAGAAGTTAAAAAAGTTATTTTAGCTGGAGGCACAGCTCTATTATTTGGGTTAAAAGAATATTTTGAAGAAAATTTAAAAGTAGAAGTGGAGGTTGCTAATCCTTTCTCTAATGTATTTTATCCACCAATTTTAGAAGATACTTTAAAAGAAATGGGTCCAAGTTATTCTATCGCAATAGGATCAGCCCTTCGCGGTTTAGAATATTAGTTATATAATAAAAGCATTATGGCGGAAATAATCCCAAAAGAATTACCGAAACTTCCAGGATGGTTAAATATTCTTTTTTATGTCCTGATTTTTCTTTTAATTGTTTTTATAATCTCTTTTTTTGTATTGAATAATTCTCTTAATAATTCTTTAAAAAATTTAGAGGATTTAGAATCTATAGTAATTAAAGATAAAACTCCACAAGATATTGCCCTGGAAACAGAAGTTTTGTCTTATAAAGAAAAAATCCAAGATTTTAAATTTATTTCAGAAGAGCATAAAGAAAATACTAAATCTTTTACTTTTTTAGAAGAAATAACTCATCCTTTTGTTTGGTTTTCATCTTATGAATTATTGGCACAAGAAAGTAAATTATTATTATCTGGAACAACTAAAGATTTTGAAACATTGGGTCAGCAATTATTAATTCTGCAAGGGAAAGAGGAGTTGAATGATTTTAAACTTAGCGCTGCCTCTATAAATAAAGAAGGTCAAATAGATTTTAATTTATTGATTTATTTTAAACCAGGATTTTTAAATGCAAAAGATTAAATTTTATTTAAAATTGGTAAATTACGTTCCTTTGATAATAATAATTACCTTTATTTTGCTTTTGATAATAGGAGGAACATTTTTATTCCCTAAATTTAGCCAGTTGAATGAGATAAAAGAAAATATCCAAGCTAAAGAAATTGAGTTGCAGTATGGACAAGAATATTTTGATAGATTGGGAGAACTAAAAATTAAATTAGAAGAAAATACTTTTGAGATTTCTAAAATATCTTCTGCGCTACCAATCGATGCTTCTGCTCCCTCTATGTTTAGATTTATACAAGAAACAGCTTCTCTTTCTGGGCTGGTTTTGAGTAGGATAAATCCATTCACCATAGAGTCTTTAGATGATAATACCGAAATAAATGAAATGAAATTTACAGTGGAATTAAGCGGGACATATTCTTCTTTTAAAGAATTTCTTTCTATCCTAGAGAAGTCAGCTAGATTATTTGAAGTTTATGAGCTTGAATTTAGACAATCACAAGAAGAAGACATTTTAGATTTTTCCTTAAATTTAAGAACATTTAGCTATTAATATGGTAGAAAGTAATTTTATACAAAAGAAAAAAAATCAAAAAAATTTACTTTTCATTTTGGTGATTGTTATAATAGTTATTATTTTTGTTATTTATAATGGATTTTCAAAGACAGAACCAATTTTAGATGATTTTGCAGATGGTAATATCTTTGTCCCAAAACAAGAAATTAAAATAAATTTTGATGTTTTAAATGATCCAGTATTAAAAGGATTGCAGCCATTCTTAGAAATACAATCCTTAGAATTAGCTACAGGAACTGAAATAGGAAGAGAAAATCCTTTCATTCCTTTCTAAATTATGTCAATTATTAAATATTTAAAAGACAAAGGAATATTAGAAAAAAATAAAGCTGCTACTCTTTCAACTCATGCCATAGAGGCAGGAAAGAAAGAAGAAGAGGTTTTAATTGATGAAAAAGCTGTTCCAGAAACTGTTCTTTTTTCTGCAAAGAGTGAAATTCTTAAAATCCCTTTGAAAGAAATTGATCCAGAAAAAATTTCTTTAAAAATATTAGAATTAATTCCAGAGGAAACAGCTAAGTATTATAAAATGATTCCTTTGAATAAAATAGAAAAGGATCTGGAGGTAGGAATGGTTTATCCAGAAGATTTAAAAGCTCAAGAAGCTTTAAAGTTTTTGGCTAGACAAAAAAACTTTACTTATAAAGTATTTTTAATAAATTTTACAACCTTTAAAGAACTTTTAAGTAAATACAAAACTCTTAAAAAAGAAGTAGGAATGGCTCTCGAAGAGCTAGAAATAGAATTAAAACAAGAAAGTGGTAAAAATGTTCAAAGATCTGCGGCAGAATATCAAAGAATTGCCGAAGAAGCTCCAATCACTAAAATTGTTGCAGTTATCTTAAAACAAGCGGTAGATGGGGGTGCTTCTGATATTCACATTGAACCAACTAGAGAAAAAATAAGAGTTAGATTTAGGTCTTTGGGAGATCTGCATGCGTCCATATTTTTACCATTAAATATTCATCCCGCTATAGTTGCTAGGATTAAAATTCTTTCTAATTTAAAAATAGATGAATCAAGAATACCTCAAGATGGAAGATTTTCAACAAAAATGAATGAAAGTTCTATTGATTATAGGGTGTCAACTTTCCCAACTACTTTAGGTGAAAAAGTAGCTATCCGTGTTTTAGATCCTCGTATTGGAAAGAAGAGTCTTCAAGATCTTGGGTTAGAAGGAAGAAACTTAAAAGAAGTAGAAGAAAGAATCAAAAGACCATATGGTTTGATATTTGTTACAGGTCCTACTGGCTCAGGTAAAACTACAACCATGTATTCTATATTAGATTTGTTAAACAAAGAAGAAGTTAATATTGTTACTCTAGAGGATCCAGTGGAATATTTTGTGGATGGGTTAAATCAATCACAAGTAAGGCCCGAGATAAAATATAACTTTGCTTCAGGGTTGAGACAGATTCTTAGACAAGATCCTGATATTATTATGGTTGGAGAGGTTAGAGACGAGGAAACAGCTACCTTAGTAATTCATGCCGCTTTAACTGGTCATATTGTCTTGTCTACTTTGCATACTTCAAATTCATTAGGAGTTGTTCCAAGATTAATAGATATGGGAGTAAAACCATATCTTATTCCATCTACTTTACAATTAATTATAGCTCAAAGATTAGTTAGAAAGCTTTGTGATAAGTGTAAGCAGGAAGTAGAGCCAAATGTAAAAATAAAAGAATTAATAATAAAAGAATTAGAAGAAATGTCACCTGAGTTGAAAAAAGAATTAAGCCCTAAGGGAGAGATAAAAATTTATAATTCAAAAGGATGTCCAAAGTGTGGAGAGACTGGATTCTCTGGTAGAATCGCTTTATTTGAAGTATTGTCCATGACAAGTTCTTTGGGAGAAATTGTATTAAAAGAACCTTCCGAATCTAAGATTTTGAAAGAAGCTAAAAGGCAGGGGATGATTACAATAAGGCAAGATGGAATAAAGAAGGTTTTAAAGGGAGTTACAACCATAGAGGAAGTATTAAGAGTAACAGAAGAAAGATAATAGGTGATGATAATTTTATTCTCATTTCAATTTTCATTTTAATTAATAAATTAAAACTCAATATATGAAAAAAATAATATTAGTGGAGGATGACCCATTTTTAATTGATATATATGGAACTAAATTAAAAGAAAGTGGTTTTGAGTTAGAAATTATTTCTAATGGAAGCGAAGTAATATCTAAGGTTAAAGAGATAAAGCCGGATATAGTTATTTTGGATATTGTTTTACCTCAAATGGACGGTTGGGAAATACTTAAATGTTTAAGAGCAGAAGAAAGTTTAAAATACTTAAAAATAATAATTCTTTCTAATCTTGGACAAAGAGAGGAAGTGGACAAAGGAATTGCATTGGGAGCAACAGGTTATTTAATAAAAGCGCATTTTACTCCCTCTGAAGTCGTAGAAGAAATTAAAAAACATCTAAACCAATAAATATGGAAAATAATTATCAAGGTCAATTAAGTGATTTATTAAAGATTGCAATAAAGGAACAGGCTTCAGATCTTCATGTCTCTGTAGGACATGCTCCCATTTTAAGAATTTCTGGAAAGTTAATTCCTCTTGTTAAAAATAAAATTATAGAGGTAGATGACGCTAAGGGTTTAGCTCAAGCTCTTCTATCAGAGGAACAGTGGCAAAGACTTTTAGCTGAAAAGGAAATAGATTTTTCTTATAGTTTTGAAAATAATCGTTTTAGAGTAAATATTTTTTTTCAAGAAGGACAAGTAGGCATAGCTCTTCGTTTGATTCCTTTTGCTATTAAAACTATAGACGAACTAAATCTTCCTATAATTTTAAGAAATTTTACAAAAGCTTCTCAAGGTTTTGTTTTAATAACAGGACCTTCTTCTCAAGGGAAATCAACTACTTTAGCTGCAATGATAGATGAGATAAACCATAGTAGAGCAGAGCACATAATAACTATTGAAGATCCAATAGAATATATTTTTAAAGATGATAAAAGTATTATTGATCAGAGGGAAGTTTATAAAGATGCTTTAACTTTTCCAAAAGCCTTAAGGGCCACCTTTAGACAAGACCCAGATGTTATTATGGTTGGGGAAATGAGAGATCCTGAGACTATGGCTACTGCAATTACTGCAGCTGAAACAGGACATTTAGTTTTTGCTACCTTGCATACAAATTCAGCTGCTCAAAGCATACATAGAATAGTTGATTCTTTTCCTGCTTCACAACAAGATCAAATTAGAGCTCAATTATCAGGTTCTTTGTTGGGAATAGTTTCTCAGAGATTAGTTCCAAAAATAACAGGGGGTATGATTCCAGCTTGCGAGATAATGCTTACAACTCCAGCAGTAGCTAATTTAATAAGAGAAAATAAGATACATGAGTTACCTTTGGTTATTGAAACTTCAAACGAAGTTGGGATGATTTCTTTAAATAGAGCTTTAGCTGATTTGGTCAGAAGAAAAGAGATATCTTTAGAAAGTGCCTTAAGTTATTCTAATAATTCGGGCGAATTAAAGATGTTAGTGAAGTAGTTCTAATATGAAATTCAATTATCAAGGAAGAACAAAACAAGGGGACATTAGAATTGGTTCAGTCGAAGCTTCTTCTCAAGAATCGGCTATCAACCTTTTACAGGGTTACGGATTATACGTAACCCTTTTAGAGAAGGCTAAGCGTCCTATTTATGCTAAAAATATAACTATTTTTTCTGGGGTCTCTAGAAAGGATATCGTTTTATTTTCTAGACAGTTATCAATAATGTTTAAGTCCAAAGTTTCTTTGATAGAATCTTTGAGGGTGTTAGCTTCTCAAATGAAGAATGCTGATTTTAAAGAGAAAGTATTTCATATTTCAGAAGACATAGAAGCAGGAACAGCTTTTTCAAAATCTTTATCTCAGTATCCTAAAATATTTTCACCTTTTTATGTGGCTATGGTTAAATCTGGAGAGCTATCAGGTAAGCTTTCTGAAGTTCTTGATTATTTATCAAAACATTTAGAAAAAGAATATCATTTAGTTGCCAAAGCAAAGGGAGCTTTAATTTATCCTGCTTTAGTTGTTTTTGTAGTTATATTAGTTATAGGTCTTTTAGTTTTCTTTGTTATACCCAATTTAACTCAAGTCTTGGAAAGTTCTGGTCAAGAACTTCCAGCAGCTACTAGAATGGTAATATCAAGCTCAGAATTTTTAAAAAGTTGGGGATGGATATTTATTTTTATTATTGCTTTTCTTGTAGTTTTTATTTCTAGATATAAAAAAACAGAATTAGGAACCAAGACTTTTGATAGTTTAATATTAAAAATTCCAATGTTGAAGGATTTATTGATGATGATTTATGTTTCTAGATTTTCAGAAAATTTATCTACTTTAATTTCTGGAGGCCTACCAATTGTTCAGGCCCTAGAAACAACAGGAGATGTAATAGGAAATGTTTCTTATAAAGAAGCTATTGCAGAAGCTAAAGAAGGAGTTAGAAAAGGAAATACCATTTCTTCTGTATTGGCTAAATATCCAGAATTATTTCCCGCTGTTTTTAATCAAATGGTAATAGTGGGAGAGCAAACAGGGAATTTAGATAATGTTTTGATGGATATAGTAGATTTTTATCAAAAAGAAATAGATACTTCTATAGATAGTCTTTTAGCAGTAATGGAACCACTTTTGATTGTTTTTTTGGGAGGAATAGTCGGAGGAGTTATGCTTTCAATATTGACTCCAATGTATAAGATGATGACTTTTTAATATTGAGTTATCCACATGTTAACATTATAATGATATATGGTATTATAAAACAATTATTAGAATCTTAAATTTAAAAAGTCGATAAAAAATTGATTTAACAAATAATCGATTATGCAAATATTTACTAAAAGAAATAAAGGTTTTACCTTAATCGAATTATTAGTAGTTATTGCCATTATAGGTCTTTTAGCTTCTATAGTTTTAGTTTCTTTAGGTCCTGCTAGAGCAAAAGCTAGAGATGCCAGAAGACAATCTGATATTAGACAAATTTCAACTGCCATGGAACTGTGTTATGACGATTCTTCTGCTGCTTGTGGTGCGGCGTCTGGTAAATATCCAGCGATAGCAGCTGGAGTTCCTGGTAGATTAACAACAACAGCTATTGGAACTTATTTAACTACTCTTCCACAAGATCCAGGTGGGGGATCTCAAACTTCATGTAGTACTGATGATGCCGTGGAAATGTCTGCTGGAGCATATTGTGGATGGACTAGTATCGCTGGAACAGAATATTGCGTATACGCTAAACTTTCAAGTGGCGATTGGATATTAGCAAGTGAAAAAGGAGTAATTACAAAAGCAACTGCTCCTGCAAGTTTAGCGGTTTGCGAATAAAGAATTTTAATTTAATTAAAATTTGAAAGGTCGATACTTAAAAATTAGTTTAATATAAAAATTATGCAAATATTTGCTAAAAGAAATAAAGGTTTTACCTTAATCGAATTATTAGTAGTTATTGCCATTATAGGTATTTTGGCATCTATCGTTTTAGTCTCATTGGGTGGAGCAAGGAGTAAAGCTAGAGATGCTCAGAGACAATCAGAT
>JBDRIW010000045.1:0-4551 GCA_043815465.1 Candidatus Nealsoniibacteriota bacterium
GCAGTATTACCAATTTACAGCTATAGACTGCTCCAGTAGGTGGAGATATCTTAAGATATATGAGAATATGGGGAATAGTGAGTCAATGGATTTTTTGAAAAAACTTATTGGAGTATCTCCTTTTAGAATAAGATCTATAAAGACAGATAATGGATCTTGTTTTACCAATAGATATACAGGATATTTAAAAAGTACTGATCCATTGAATCCCAAATTGCATGCGTTTGATGTATTGTGTCAGGAACTTAATATAATCCATTATCTTATTGATCCAGGGAAACCTGCTCAGAATGGTAAAGTGGAGAGAAGCCATAGAACAGACCAAGAAAAATTTTATGAGAGGTATGAGTTTAAAGATGTTGAAGATTTAAAATATAAACTAAGATTATGGAATGTAGAGTATAACAACACGATGCACTGTGGGTTAGAAGGTAAAACACCAAATGAAATGGTCTAATTATCAAATTAAAAATCCGCTAAAAGTGTGTACCTAAAACAGAAGTCCTTTCAAAAGAGGATGAGTCGAAAAGAGAATTTATTTTCTTTGAGTATCGTTTTGAGCAAACGATGAAGTTTGCCCCTTCGGGTTTTCCTTCATCTATAGCTCCTCGCTGTTACTCGGAGCGGGCGATGGGAATCGGACCCACGTAGTCTGATTGGCAACCAGATGCATTACCATTATGCTACGCCCGCATTAAATTTTTTGAGAAATACCTTCAATCCATCCTTTAACTTTACAGACGAGTTCGGTATTATTTATTGTTAGATGGATAGTGCCGTAGGGTAGTGTGTTTTTGCTCTTTTACCTTTACTGGCTTTACTGATTTGGGTTTGAGGAGGATAGAAATTTTTTTTTGATAATTTAGTCACTTGAGACCAAAAGTTTCTTATTTTACAATAATTAATTCCAGGATAAATATGAACTCTAGCTCCAATTTTATCGTCAGGAATATTACAAATTTCTCGAAAGAATTTTAATATAGCCTTTATCATTAGTGGGTTGGAGTTACCAAATCGTAGGCTATTCTTATTTTTTGTACCACTTTCCGCCCAATATAACGCGCTTCCTATGAGCTTGAGATCTTTTTTTGATAGTGCTCCGATTTCTTTAGAAGCTTCTTTTTTGTATTTCTCTCTTTTTTTAGCTGCTTCTTGTGATCTAATCTTTCCGTGGAATTTATTATAAATAGTAATATTCTTTCTCCACTTTTTCCTAGATCTTTCAAATATTTGTTCTTGTAAAGATTTTGGTATTTTTACATTTTTTAGCCACCAAGCGACTGTACTTTTGGGAAGTTTTAAAATTTTTTCTATTTCTCCATAAGTTTTCCCCTTTTTACGAAGAACGATAATTTTTTGTCCCTTTATGGTCATACTTAAACGTTGGTTATGTCATTGTTATATCATTGTATCTAGCGTCTAAGTATTTCGTCAATGTGGATAACTTTGTGCCGCGGGTGAGAATCGGACTCACGACCCCAATTTTTTCAGAATTGTGCTCTACCACTGAGCTACCACGGCTTAAATTTTGTGGGCGGTATAGGATTCGAACCCATGGCCTTCTCGGTGTAAACGAGACGCTCTAACCAACTGAGCTAACCGCCCAAAGACTATTTTGGTGCGCGAGAGAGGACTCGAACCTCCACGCCCGTGAGGGCACTGGCCCCTCAAGCCAGCCTGGCTACCAATTACAGCACTCGCGCCTATTACTGGGTAGTTTACTCTTCTTTTGTTCCTTCTGTGGTTTCCATAGAGATTTCTTCTGAAGGAGAGACAGAATCTGTCTCAGTTTTCTTAATAGCTTTTTGTTTTAATCTAGCTCTTCTTCCCTTAGCCTCTCTTAAATAATATAATTTTGCTCTTCTTATCTTACTTCTTTTTACTAATTCTATTCTATCTATAACAGGGGAATGTACAGGGAATATTTTTTCTACTCCAATTCCTTTAGTTACTTTTCTTACTGTTATAGTAGAACTTATTCCTTTGCCATGTTTTCTAGCTAAAACCTGACCTTCAAATACTTGAAGTCTTTCTTTGTCTTTTTCTTTAATTTTTTGATAAACCTTGATAGTATCACCTGGTTTTATGTCAGGCAATTCTTTGTTTATTTGGATTGCATTAAAGTTTTCTAGTTTTGTTGTCATATTATTTTATTTTTTCTAATACTATTTTAAGGTCTTCTGGAAGATCGGATTGAAATTCTTTTTCTTTACCTTCCATAAGAGTTATCTTTAAATATGTCGCATGAAGAAATTGTCTCTTTAGATCTTTTGGAGTCAACTGGTTCTTGAATCCATATAATTTGTCCCCGACTAGGGGATGACCTAAATAAGTAAAATGAGCTCTTATTTGATGTTTTCTTCCAGAGAGGGGCTCGACTTCAATCAAATCATAATTTTCGAAATTTTTCAAGACCTTGTACCTTGTTACAGCTTCTCTTTTATTTTTTACATTTGGATCATTTTGTAAATAAGCTTTTTGTTTTCTTCTGTCAGAAGGGGCTCTTCCAAGCATTGTTTCTATTTCTCCCGAGCTATTTTTAAGATGACCAGTTATCAAAGCTATGTATTTCTTTTTAGCTTGTCTGTTTTTGAATTGAGATTGGTAATAATCTAGTGCTTTCTCATTTTTGGTTATTAAAAGTACTCCGGAAGTATCCTTATCTAATCTATGTGCTCTTCCCTTAAAGTCATCAGAATTTTTTCCAGCTGGTTTGTCTATCACTATTATGTTCTCATTTTCGAAAATAATTTTCTCTTCCATGTTTTAGTGTGGGCCCAGTAGGAATCGAACCTACACTCTCGTCGATGTCAACGACGCGCTTTACCATTAAACTATGGGCCCTCTTGGTGCGCGTGGAAGGAATCGGACCTTCTACTTCCTCTTTATAAGAGAGGCGTTCTGCCAATGAACTACACGCGCATTTATATTTATTGATACTTATCAGATATTGTTTTTATAGCCATATGCATTTTTTCTGCAAATCTTGCACTACTAATTCTTATGTTGCAGGTTCCATGTCCAAATCCACCCTTATGATTTATTCTTATACTAGACGTTTCCTTGATATAAGGTTTCGTAAATTGGTTAAAGGGAATGTTCAGAGTTTCTGACCAAAACTTAATTTCTTTTTTGATATTCATATCACTATATAAATGTAGCTGAACTTTCAATTTTTTATTGGGGATTAGTAATATTTTATCAAGCCAATGAATAAAGAATTTAATCATGGAAGGGTCTGTATTAGAAATAGAGAGTTGAGAAAATTGGCTTTTTGATCCTTCGCCCCAATATAGAAATAAACCAGCAAGAAATAGGCTATGTTTGTTTAATGGAAAGATTATCTTTTTTTGTTCTTTATAAAATGATTTTAATCGCTCTTCCTTCTTTCTTCGTTTTGTTTCTCGACACCTTTCAATCCTTTGTTCGTTCCAATCGCGCAACTCTCTTATCCTTTTTTTTGATAGGGGATAATCTCTTAGCCAAAGACTCAGGGTGCTTTTGCCAACTTTTAACTCTTTTTTTATCTGACTATAACTCATTCCTTGTTTTCGTAGGGAAAGAGATTTTTCTCGATCTTTTAAGCGTGCCATAATTGAACCTTTGTATAGTCTTATATAACTAATAATACGTTAGTTCATTATATTGCTATTATTTCCAAAGAACAAACCTTGAGGTAGGTGTGTATTAAATTGTCTTTATTTTTAACCTTGCCTCTTTCTTTTTTAAAGTTTCTTTTACTTTTCTTTGTCTCATTATTTCTTCAAACTCTTCTCTTTCTATAGTTTCTTTTTCAATAAGTCTTTTGGATAATTTTTCTAAAAGTCCTCTCTTTTGGATTAATATCTTTTTAGATGTTTCCTCTGCTTCTAGTATGAATTTTTCAACCTCTCTATCTATCTCTGTTGCTACTTTTTCAGAGTAGTTTCTTTGCTCTCCCAAGTCTTTTCCTAAGAATATCATTTCTTCTTTCTCTCCATAGGATATTGGTCCCAAAGAAGACATGCCATATTCTTTTACCAGTTTTCTAGCTAATTGAGAAGCCCTTTCTAAATCATTAGAAGACCCTGTAGTTATTTCTTTAAATATTAATATTTCTGCAGTTCTTCCAGCTAAAAGAGTTGATATCTCAGCTAAGAAGTTAGTCTTTGTTTTGAGCTTCCTTTCTTCTGTGGGCATTTTAATCGTGTATCCTGCCGCAGATCCTCTAGAAACTATAGATATTTTTCTTATAGGATCTCCGCCATCAGAAAAGGTTCCAACTATAGCATGCCCAGCTTCATGATAAGCTGCAATTTCTTTCTCTGTTTTTGAAAGGATGTGACTCTTTCTTTCAGGACCCAACATAATCTTTTCTATTGAGTCTAATAGCTCTTCTTGAAAAATCTGAGTTTTATTTTTCCTAGCAGCAAATATAGCAGCTTCATTTACTATGTTGGCTAAATCTGCCCCAGAAAATCCAGGAGTTCTTTCAGCTATTTCTCTTATGTTAATATCTTGAGCTAAAGGTTTCCCCTTGCAATGAATCTTTAATATTGCCTCTCTATCATT
>JBDRIW010000046.1:0-7545 GCA_043815465.1 Candidatus Nealsoniibacteriota bacterium
ATATCATTTATTAAGTCCTCTATTCCCATTTCTATTAAAACTACTGGGATAGCAGAAATAGCTCCAAAAAAGAATACTTTTAGAATCATTTTTGCAGATTCTGGATGTTTGTCTTTTTTCAAATAAAAGATAAGCCAGACAGTACTGGGTATTAAACCGAAAAATATGTATAAAGGATAACTCATTTTTTAGGCCAATCTTCTACCATTAACATCTTGGTTTTATTTTTAATGGGAAGTATCTGGTATATTTCTTCTGTTATAAAAGGAATAAATGGATGTAACATTTTCAAAGACATAGAAAGAGTATATAGAAGTATTTGTTTTGTTTTTTGATCATCTTGATTCTTTGCTTTCTCTATATATGTATCACAAAAATCATGCCAAAAAAAATCATAAAGTGTTCTAGCTGCTCTTCCAAATTCAAATGATTCTAAGTCTTTATCTACGGAAATTATAGTTTTATTTAGTGTATTTATTATTTTTTTATTTGCTGTGGTTAATTCGGTAGTTGTTATTTTTTTTGGTAATTGTATTTCTTTTTTAGGAAGTTGCATCATCACAAATCTTGAGGCATTCCATATTTTATTACAGAATTTTTTACCCATTATAATATTGTCTTCTACAAAATGAATATCTTGCCCTTTCATTAATTGCCAAGTTATTCCGAACCTAGTGGCGTCTGCTCCATATCTATCACATAGATCTAATGGGTTTATTCCAGTTCCTAAAGATTTTGACATTCTCTTTCCATCTTTAGTTAAAACAGTTGGATGTATTAAAACAGTAGAAAAGGGTTCTTTTTTCATAAATTCTTTTCCAGAGAAGATCATTCTAGCTACCCATAAATTTATTATATCTCTGGCTGAAACTAATACATTTGTTGGATAAAATTCTTCTAAGTCTTTAGTTCTATTTGGCCAACCCAAAGTAGCGAATGGCCATAGAGCAGAAGAAAACCAAGTATCTAGGACATCTGTTTCTCCCTCTATTGGAATTTTATGTCCCCACCAAAGTTGTCTTGATATACACCAATCTTTTATATTATTAAGCCAATTAAAGTATATCTTTTCAAAGTTTTTAGGTAAGAATTTTACTTTTCCACTTTTTACTGCCATTATCGCTTCTTTAGCTAGTTCATCCATTTTTAAGAACCATTGCTTTGATGGAAGCGGTTGAATCAATGTGTTGCATCTAGAGCAGTGTGGAGTGGAGTTGTCGTAGTCTTCAACTTTTTCAATAAGATTTTTATTCCTTAATTCAAAAAGAACTTTTTCTCTACATTCTAGAGTAGATAGACCTTCACATATCTTTGATTCTTTTGTCATTTTTCCTCTTTCATTAATAATGACAGGAGCTTTTAAATTATGACGTAATCCTATTTCCCAGTCATTTATGTCATGCGCAGGGGTTACTTTTACAGCTCCAGTTCCAAATTTTATATCAACAAACCTATCTGCTATTATTGGAATCTCTCTTTCTTGAATAGGAAGAATTACAATTTCGTTAATAATATCTTTATATTTTTTATCTTTAGGATTTACAGCAACTGCTGTATCTCCAAGCATTGTTTCTGGCCTAGTCGTGGCTACAATTATATGTTGTTTTTTATTTTTTATTGGGTATTTTATATACCAAAGCTTTCCCTTTTTTTCTTGGTGTTCCAATTCCAAATCAGATAGAGAGGTTTGGCATCTTGGACACCAATTAATAACTCTTTCGCCTTGATATATTAACCCCTTCTTATAATAATAATGGAACGCTTCTTCAACTGCCGTGGCATATTCTTTATCCATAGTGAATCTTGTTCTAGACCAATCACAAGAAGCACCTAATTTTTTAAGTTGGTTTAGGATAAGATTTCCGTATTTCTCTTTCCACTCCCAAACTTTCTCTACAAATTTTTCTTTTCCCAAATCGAATCTAGTTGTTCCTTCTTTCTTTAATTGTTTTTCAACAACATTTTGAGCAGCAATTCCGGCATGATCTGTTCCTGGAATCCAAAGAGTTTTAAATCCTTCCATTCTTTTCTTTCTGATTAAAATGTCTTGAATAGTAGTATTTAGCGCATGTCCCATATGTAATTCTCCAGTTACATTTGGAGGGGGAATGACAATGCTGTAGTTTTTCTTTCTCTTACCTGGTAATTTGTCGGGATTAAAAAAATTAGATTTCTGCCAGAAATCGTATATTTTTTCTTCTACCTGCTTAGGATCGTAGGCTTTTGGAAGTTCTTTCATATACTTTACTTTTATCATATTTTTCGTTAGGATTAAATAGATTTTTGGTCCTGTCGTCTAGTCTGGCCCAGGACACCAGATTTTCATTCTGGTAACACGGGTTCGAATCCCGTCGGGACCGCATGAATTATTCTTATCTGGAGTTAACCAGATCAACTGAACTTCGGAGAAAGAAGGATAAAATTATTTATCGTATTTTCGAAATGATCCCAGCTACTTTGTCTTGGGGAACTTTAATTTTGGCAATTACTTTGTCTTGGATAGCGCCTGCAGTGGTAGCTGTTTTTATTATTGTTTTTGATCTTTTTTGGCTTTTAAGGGTTTTGTATTTAGCTGCTCACCAGTTGTCTGGATATCACAAGATGAAAAGAAATATGAAGATGGATTGGATAGGAGAATTAGAAGATTTACCCGGAAGAAATTGGAAAGATATTCATCATTTAGTTGTTTTGCCAATGTATAAAGAGGGATTAGAAATAGTGGAACCGACAATTAAGTCTTTATTAGAAGGAAATTATCCTAAAGATAAAATAATAGTAGTTCTAGCTTTAGAAGAAAGGGCAAAAGAATTTTCTTTGCCAATTGCAGAGAAAATAGAAAAAGAAAATAGTAATAAGTTCTTAAAAATTATTACTACTATACATCCAAAAGATGTCATTGGGGAAGTGGCAGGAAAAGGGTCTAACGTTGCTTATGCCATAAAAGAATCCAAGAAAGTAATTGATCAATTAAAAATACCTTATGAAAATATTATTGTTTCTAATTTTGATGTAGATACGAAACCTTATCCTCAGTATTTCGCTGTATTGACTTGGAATTATCTTACGACTGAAAAACCTTTAAAATCCAGCTATCAGCCAATACCTGTTTATAATAATAACATTTGGCAAGTTCCTGCTTTCTCTAGGGTTATTGCTACTTCTGGTACTTTTTGGCAAATGATGCAACAAGAAAGACCGGAACAATTGGTTAGTTACTCTTCTCATGCAATACCATTTAAAGTGTTAATGGAAGTAGAATATCCTGCAAATATCGTATCAGACGATTCTAGAATATTTTGGAAGATTTATTTTGCTTATGATGGAGATTATAGAATGATTCCTTTGCATTATCCTATTTCTATGGATGCTGTGATGTCAGACAATCTTTTCAAAACAGCCTGCAATCAGTATATGCAACAAAGAAGATGGGCTTGGGGATGTGTAGAAATACCATATGTTTTATTCTGTTTTTTAAAAAATAAAAAAATCTCTTTAGGGACGAAGATTCGTCATTCTTGTATTATTTTAGATGGTTTTTGGTCTTGGGCTACTTCAGCTTTATTAATTTTCTGTTTAGGTTGGTTACCCTTAATGATAGGAGGAAGTAATTTTCAAATTAGTTTGTTATCTTATAATCTTCCTAGAATGACAAGCTATATCATGACAGCTGCTATGTTGGGAATGATAATATCAGCTATTTTAAGCTTGTTGACCTTACCTCCAAAGCCAAAGAAGTTTGGCAGGTGGAAGAGGTTATCAATGGTTTTACAATGGTTATTGTTGCCAGTGACTTTAATTGTTTTTGGAACATTTCCTGCTCTAGATGCTCAATTAAGATTGTTTTTAGGAAAACATTTGGGTTTTTGGGTGACTGAAAAAGTTAGAAAGAAAGAATAGCTATTCTAAATGAATCGATTCTTTAAAAGAATTTAATCTATCTTTTAATAGGGGGTAGATTTTTAAGTTTGGGTCTTCTTTTAGAATTTCACCTGCCTCTTTTCTGGTCTGCTCTACTAGAGATAGATTATTAAGTGCAGACATGGCAATGTCTGGAATTCCCCATTGTCTTATTCCGGAAAAATCTCCAGGTCCTCTGATGTCTAAATCTTTTTCCGCTAGATCAAAGCCATTATCAAATTTTATTAAAGCTCTTAGTCTTTGATTGATTGTTTGAGAAGCATAATCTGTTAAAAGAAAACAGAAAGATTGTTTTTCTCCTCTTCCTACTCTACCTCTAAATTGATGAAGCTGGGCTAGTCCAAATCTATCTGCTCCTTCTATAATCATTATGGTGGCATTTGGAATATCTATTCCAACTTCCACTACAGATGTTGATACTAAAATATCTGTCTTTCCCTCTTTAAATTTTTTCATTACCTTTTCTTTTTCATCTTTCTTCATTCTTCCATGGAGCATAGCTATTTTAAATTTAGGAAAAATAGTTTTTGAAAGTTTTTCGTATTCTTCTGTAACAGCCTTAACTTCTGCCCAGCTATTTTTTCTTAAATCTTCACTCTCTTCTTGAGATCCTATTTCTATTCTTGGACAGATAACAAAAACTTGTTTATGTTTTTTAATTTCTTTTTTAGTAAAAGCGTAAGCTTTCTGTCTGTCTTCCGGATTTATTATTTTAGTTTCTATTTTTTTTCTTCCTTTTGGCAATTCTTTTATTAAAGAAAGATCTAAATCTCCATAAAGAGTAAGAGAAAGAGTTCTTGGAATTGGAGTAGCTGTCATGGAGAGCAGATGGGGGATAATATCTTTTTGTTGGCAAAGTCGAGCTCTTTGGTTTACTCCAAATCTATGTTGTTCATCTATTATAACTAAAGCTAATTTTTTGAAAGTTACTTCTTTTTGAACTAGAGCATGAGTTCCTATTACTAGATCAATAGTTCCTTTTTTTATTTTTTCTAGTAATTCTTTTTTAGTTATTTTTTTATCATTTAATTTGCTCTCTTTTCCAGTTAACAAAGCTATTTTAAGTTTATATTTTTTAAAAAGTTTTAGAAAAGTTTGATAGTGTTGTTTGGTTAATATTTCTGTTGGGGCCATCATAGCTACTTGATAGCCAGATTTTATAGTGTTTAATGCACCAGCAGCGGCTACTATTGTTTTTCCAGATCCAACATCTCCTTCTAATAGTCTATTCATTGGTCTAGATTTTTCTAGATCTTTTATTATCTGCCAAAGAGATTTTCTTTGGTCATCTGTAAGTTTAAAAGATAGAGACTTTGTAAATTCTTTTATTGTTTTTAGATTGATAGGGATAGAAATAGATTTTTCTCTAGCCATTTTCATTCTTTCTCTAAGGACAAAGAGAGAAAGAATAAATAATTCTTCAAAAATAAATCTTTTTTTTGCTTTTTCTGCTTTTGCTAAAGAATCAGGAAAATGTATTTGCCAAATAGATTCATTAAAATTAGGTAATTTATATTTTTCTATTAAATTTTTAGGAAGAGGATCTAATAATTTATCTTTTAGATTTTTTAATAAAGGCCAAAGAATATATCTTAACCACCTAGAGGATAATCCTTCTGTCTCAGGATAAACAGGGACCAATCTTCCAGTATGTATTAAATCATTATTATTTATATCTTGTGATAATTTTTCATAAGCTGGAGAAGAAAGATATTTGCTTCCTGGCTTTGTATTCATCTTTCCAGCTAAAAAAAGAACATCGCCCTCTTTAAGGGTGTTTATTAAATATGGTTGGTTAAACCACATTATTTTTAAACTTCCTGAATCGTCCGTGATCGTAGCTTGAGTCAAAACCATTCTCTTTTTAAAAGTTCTTATGTTTTTAATAGATTCTATTTTTCCTTTGATAGATACAGTTTCTCCAATATTAACTTCAGAGATGGGAACTACCTTAGAGAAATCCTCATACCTATGAGGAAAATGAAAAATTAATTGACCCACAGTTTTAATTCCAAGTTTTTGCATTCTTTTTTGGAATTGAGGACCAATTCTAGAAATTTGTTCAATTGGAGTTGATAGGTTCATGTGCCCTCGGCAGGACTCGAACCTGCAGTTTCTAGCTCCGCAAGCTAGCGCTTTATCCATTAAACTACGAGGGCATAATAGCTTTAAAATAACATAAAGAATAAAATATTCCTATGTTGTTTACACTTAGTATAGGTGTTATTATAGAGGCATAGCAGAATTAATGTGATTTTTATGAGAGTACTTTTTCCCAAAAGAGAACAAAATAAATTTATTAATAAATTACTTTCAAAAATTTCAGTAAAAGAAGCTGCTAAAATTTGTGGTCTTTCCGAAAGAACAGTAAGAGATTGGCGGCGCGAAAAATTTCTGATAGAAGAAAAAGCATTAAAATTATTATGTAAAAAAACAAGAATTAAATTTCCCAATTTTATTAAATTGGTAGATCCTTATTGGTATGTGTCCAAGAGTGCTCGGCTTGGCGGAATGGCCGTGTATGAGAAATATGGAAGAGTTGGCGGAAATCCTGAATATCGTAAAAAGAAATGGTATGAATGGTGGGAACGAGAGGGAAAATATAAAAAGCATCCTATTATCAATGTAGCTAAACCAATTAATAAACCTCCATTTTCAAAACAATTAGCAGAATTTATGGGAATAGTTCTTGGAGATGGAGGAATGACCTCTTATCAGGTGTCAATTACTTTAAACATTAAAGAAAGATCTTCTTATGGCAATTTCATCATATTGTTAATTAAGAAACTGTTTAATATACCTGTGGGATTATATTATATGAAAGATGCTTCTGCTTTTTCTATAATAATTTCTCGTAAAAAATTGGTAGATTTTTTTCTTAAATTAGGATTAAAAACAGGAAATAAAGTTAAAAAACAAGTAGATATTCCCGAATGGATAAAGAAGAATAAACAATACAGCATAGCTTGTCTCAGAGGATTAATAGACACAGATGGATGTATCTATAACCATAGATATAAATCTGGAGGAAAAATTTATTCTTATAAAAAAATAGCGTTTGCAAGTGCATCTATACCATTGCGAAAGTCTGTTTTTTCTATTTTAAAAGATCTTAAATTGAATCCTAGGTTTGGTGGCAGGATTGAGGTTAAAATAGAGAATATCAAGAACGTTAAGAAGTATCTAGAATTGGTTGGTTCTAATAATGGATATTTCTTGAATAAATAGGCAAAATAATCTATTATAAGAATAGTTTATCCGGAGAGGTCGCATAGTTGGTCTAGTGCGCCTCACTGCTAATGAGGTAAGGGCGTAAAAACCCTTCGAGGGTTCGAATCCCTCCCTCTCCGCCAGTTTGGTCGTTCCGCGTTTTTGGCTTTTTTCGCCTCGCCCCGCCCGTGGCGGGGCTCGGCTTTTTGAACGAGATTCCAGGGATTTTTAAAATTAAAAGCGAGCTTTTGATTTTCTAAAACAAAGTTCGAACCGCATTTTTGGAGAAAATCTTTCAAATTTTCCAAATTTTTGCTTTTTGCCAAAATTCCCGTATATTTTAACTCTTTCACAAATTCAATGGCCGGTTCGAACCAATTGTTCCTCTTTTGCTCAAAAGAGGCTTTTTTGTCTTTC
>JBDRIW010000047.1:0-4071 GCA_043815465.1 Candidatus Nealsoniibacteriota bacterium
AGGACAAGCAATCAGCCCACTGGCTGGTTTTTTGTTTATTAATCATAAATTTTTTAATAAAAATTAACTTCTACTTTAAAAGTCATCCATAGAAGGATGGTTTTTATTTTAGTATTGTTAATTTAAGTTTTTTTCTTTAAAATAGATCAATGGCTCAAATTTTTTGGCATAATTTATCAGTTAAAGAAATATCAAAACTCTTAGGGGTTAATTTAGAGAAGGGACTTTCTGATAAAGAAGTTTATTCTATTAGAGAAAAGATTGGAGAGAATAAATTACCAGAAGAAAAACCTTTATCTAAATGGAAATTAGTTTTAGAACAATTCCAAAATCCTTTAATCTTTATTTTATTGTTAGCTGGAATTATTACAATAATCTTGAAAGAGATTGCAGATAGTATCGTTATTTTCGGTGCTGTTTTTTTAAATACTTTTGTAGGATATTTCCAAGAGAATAAAGCCTCAAAAGCTCTATCGGAATTAAGAAAAATAGTTAAGTATGAAGCCAGAGTTTTAAGAGATGGAATTATTAAAATTATTGATTCTGCAGAAATAGTTCCAGGAGATATTATATTATTAAATCCAGGAGAGAAAGTCCCAGCTGACGCTAGAATAATAGAAAGTCATAATCTAAAAACTAATGAAATGTCTTTAACTGGTGAATGGTTACCAGCTCAAAAGAAAGAAGAAGTAGTTAATAAAGAAACTACTTTAGCTGATAGAGACAATATGGTTTATATGGGAACAATTGTAGAAGATGGAAAGGGGAAAGCTATAGTTGTAGAAACAGGACTTACAACAGAAATAGGTAGAGTAGCTGTAATGGTAAAAGAGACCAAAGAAGAGAAAACGCCACTTCAAAAAAGATTAACAAATTTTAGTAGACTAATAGGAATAATTGTCTCTATAATAGCTGTTTTGATCTTTATAGAAGGAATATTAACAGGAAATAGTTTCATAGACATGTTTACTACAGCTATTGCTGTGGCTGTAGCGGCTATTCCAGAAGGATTACCTGTAGCCTTAACTGTTATTTTAGCTTTAGGCATGCAGAGAATACTTAAAAGAAAGGGTTTAGTTAAAAGACTGTTAGCTGCAGAAACTCTAGGAAGTACTTCTGTAATAGCTAGTGATAAAACTTGTACTTTAACAGAAGGGAAAATGAAAGTGTCAGAAGTATTTGCTATAGATGGTAAGAAATCTACTCAAAAACAAGTCGTTAAAGTAATAGCTTTGTGCAACGAAGCATTTGTTGAAAATCCAAAAGAGGCAAAAGAAAATTGGGTTTTAGCTGGAAGACCAACAGACAAAGCTTTGCTAGCCGAAGCAATAGAATGGGGGATATCAAGCAATGAAATAGAAAAGAAAGAGGAAAGAATAAATGAAATTACTTTTGATTCTGTAAGAAAATATGCAGCTTCTTTGCATAAGATTTCTGAAAAGAAATTAAATCTTTATGTTATGGGCGCTCCAGAGAAATTAATCAGTTTTTCTAAATTAGATAAAAAAGAAATAGAAAAGATAAATAAAAAGTTAGAAGAACTTACTGGAAAAGGGTATCGAGTTGTGGCTGCTGCTGAAAAAACTATATCTAGAGAATTAGAAGAGAATGAAAAAATGGAAAACGAAATAAAAGATTTAAAGTTCGTTGGTTTAGTAGCCATGAAAGATCCTTTAAGAAAAGATGCTAGAGAAACAGTTAATCAAGTAATAAAAGCTGGGATAAGACTAATTATCGTTACTGGAGATCACAAGTTAACTGTTAAAAATGTTGCAGAAGATCTTGGTATGAAAATAAACGAAGAAAACATTATTGAAGGGAAAGATTTAGATTTACTTACTGATAAAGAGTTAGACGAAAGGATAAAAGATATAAAAGTTTATGCTAGAGTAGAGCCTAAGCATAAGATAAGAATAGTCGGTGCATGGCAGAGAAGAGGAGATGTAGTAGCTATGACAGGAGATGGAATAAATGACGCTCCTGCGCTTAAAAAAGCTGATATAGGTATTTCTATAGGATCTGGAACGGAAGTGGCTAAAGAGACTTCTGATTTAGTCCTATTGAATGATAGTTTTAGCATTATTGTAGCTGCAATAGAGGAAGGAAGATCTGTTATGGATAATATAAGAAAAGTCATGACTTATCTATTATCTGATAGTTTTTCTGAAGTTGTTCTTATCGCTGGAGCTTTGTTGGCAGGATTTCCTCTGCCAATTTTACCTGTCCAAATATTATGGGTTAATTTAGTAGAAGATGGTTTACCTGATATCGCTTTAGCTCTAGAACCAAAAGAAAAAGACTTAATGGATAGAAAACCTGAGGGAAATAAAGCTCCTTTACTAACTGGAGAAATGAAAAGTATTATTTTTATAATAGGATTATTTACTGATTTGATACTTCTAGGATTATTTTTCTGGCTTCATTATCATGATCACAATATAGATCACATAAGAACTATGATATTTGCAACGTTAGGAATAGATTCAATGTTTTATGTATTTTCTTGTAAAAGCTTAAGAAGGAATATCTGGCACATTAATATTTTCTCTAATAAGTTTTTAGTAGGAGCTGTTGTTATAGGGTTGATGATGCTTGTGTTGGCTATTTATCTTCCTCCTTTACAGAATTTATTAAGTACAACTCCTTTGGTCTTTGCAGATTGGTTGATAGTATTAGGATTGGGATTATTGAACATACTTTTAATCGAGGCAACAAAATGGTATTTTATTGTAAGACATAAGACTTAATATGATTCCATATATTTTATTATTTATATTATCTTGCGGGATATTTTTTATTTCAGGACAATGGCTTATGTCAGCCATTATTAGAATAGCAAGATATCTTGAATGGAGAGAATTTGTTATTGCTTTTATTGTCGTTGCTATTGCTACTTCTTTACCAAATCTTTTTATAGGAATAACATCTGCTCTTCATAATATTCCTCAATTATCTTTTGGAGATGTTTTAGGCGGAAATTTATTTGATTTAACGGCGGCTGTAGCTTTAGCTGCTCTATTTGCCAGAGGATTACCAGCTGATAGTAAAATGGTCCAAACATCAGCTCTCTTTACTGTAATAGTGGCCGTAGCTCCTTTACTCTTAATATTAGATGGAGTTTTAGGAAGAGGAGATGGAATATTTTTGATACTATTATTTTTCTTTTATATATTTTGGCTTTTTTCAAAGAAAGAAAGATTCTCCAAAGTTTACGATGGAGATAGGCCTTCTATTATGAAAGATTTTAGTAATTTTTTAAAAGATGTAGGGAAGATAGTAGCTGGATTAGTTCTTTTAATAATAGCTTCTCAAGGGATAGTATATACTGCGAAATATTTTGCTGTAGCCCTAAATTGGCCAATAGGAATGGTTGGAATATTAATAGTTGGGGTGGGAAGTGCTTTGCCTGAAACTTATTTTGCCATAATAGCTGCTAGAAGATTTCAAACTTGGATGACCCTAGGAAATTTAATGGGATCTGTAATCATTATAGGAACTTTAGTCTTGGGGATAGTGGCTTTAATTAATCCTATTGAAATAGTAGATTTTTCTCCTTATCTTATCGCAAGATTTTTCTTAATATTGGCTGCAATCTTCTTTTTCTCTTTTGTTAGAACAGGAAGAAAGCTTAATACTAAAGAGGCTATATTTTTGCTGTTAATATACGTTATATTCATCGTCGCTGAAATAATATCAAAATAAACTATTAATTAAATTATGTTTCAAAATAACAGGAAGCTTTTAATACCCGGGCCAACAGGAGTTAAAGAAGAAGTCCTTCTATCCCAAACAAAACCAATGATAAGTCATAGAGGAGAAGGGTTCTCCTCTATGTATCGTTCAATTGTAGAAAAGATACAAAGCATTCTAAATACTAAAAACAATGTATTTGTTCTTACTTCTTCTGGAACAGGAGCTATGGAAGCTGCTACTAGAAACTTTATTAAAAAGAAATCATTACATGTTGGAGGTGGAGAGTTTGCTGAAAGATGGTATGAAATAGCTAAGTCTAATAATAGAGAAGCAGATTTGATTGATGTAGAGTGGGGCAAAGGAGCTAGGTTAGAAGAA
>JBDRIW010000048.1:0-6346 GCA_043815465.1 Candidatus Nealsoniibacteriota bacterium
TATTTCTCTTAACAACAATTTATTTGCCCCAGCCAATATTGCGCCTATCTGCAAAGGGGCGATAAAAGTATAATTGGCAGTTTTATTCTTATAAATTTCAAATATATCCTTTTTAGAGATCTTTTTATTTTTAATCAAGCAAAGCTCTAGAGCCTGACCATAACTTGTTAAATAGATAGTTTTATTCAACTTATCTATAGCTTCATTCTTAAGATCAACTGAAAAAGGAGAAGAATTTAACAACTCATACCCTAAAGAATTTATTAAATCCCCCATCGTTATCGCCATAGAGTCTCCATGATGTCCCCCTCCATATTTATACTGCATCGTTGGTTTATTTCTTCTTTTTTTATCTCTATCCATAACATCATCATGAATAAGCAAAAAATTATGAATTAATTCAATAAAGATTGATGTTTTCAATATCTTTTTCCTTTCTTTTCCACCAGCTAATAAATATCCTTGGTTTACCAAAACAGCCCTTATCCTTTTTGCGGGTCTTAACGAATATTCTTTAAGCGACAAAAGACATGATCTTAAAAATTTCTCTTTAGTATTTTTAATCTTATTATCAAAAAAAATCTTAATTTCTTTATTAAATTCTTTCTGATAACTAGAAAATGATTTTTCAAAATTGTTTTTCATTAAAAAAGAAAATCGCTCTCTATCTTTACCTTTTTAGGAAGTAACCAAGGAAATTTAAATCCTAGAAAATAAACTCCCCAGACAGCGACTTTAGAAATTAAAATTCTTATTAAAAAAAATCTTTTTAGACTATTCCTATATTTTAAGAAATCTGGGAAATATTTCAAGAGGTAAGAGGCTGCAATCAATCCCCAGACTACTCCACCCCCAGACCAAGGTTTACAAAGACCTGCAGAATCTCCACAAAGAGTTACTTCTTTATTGTTAGGAATTATAAATCCTTGAGGGACTAAAGCTGATTCCATTCTTTCTAAAACTAAATTTCTTTTATTTAAAAATTCTTCAAAAGTGCCTTTAACTGTATCTATTTTACCCATAGCCCCATATTCTACCTCTTTCCCTCTTGGTATTCTCCATATAAACCCTTTCTCTATAGGCCAAGTTTCTACAAAATCAGAGCTATCCTCCTCTTTAATAAATCCCATAATTCCCAATCTAAAAGATGGACTAGGAAGATTTAGCTTCCTTCTTATTGTAGAATTAGGACCATCACAACCAATTACTCTATCAAACCCTTTGGGAATATCAGTTATTTCTTTTCCTAATTCTATTTTTACTCCCTCTTTCTCTGCCATAACAACCATTAATTGATCTAATTTGGCATGATTCATAACTAAAAATTTCTTAGAAAATAAAACATTAACGGTTCTTTTAGGGAAATAAATAAAAACAGATCTTATTTCATTTTCAATAAGACTATTTGACTCTGGAATAAATTTCAACAATCTATCTGAAAAAAGACCGGAACAAGCCATTTTGCCTATTTCTTTTCTTTTCTCAAAAACAGAAACTTCGTGTCCAGATTTAGCCAAATTTTTAGCTAAACTAAGTCCCGATATTCCTGCTCCTATTATAGCTACTTTCATTTTCTTCATATTGTATTTCTTCAAACTCCATTGGAGGCTTCATCTCCTCCCTAGCTACGATATATCCAATAAAAAAAGAAATCAAAGAAATAAGAATAACCCCAATAACAAGCATTATATCGTCTAAGTATTTATTGACAAATCGTTTAATTATTGATAAAATATTCATATGTCAACAACGAAAGCCGCAGGTTCAACTAAATTAGGTAGAGATTCTCAACCCCAATATTTGGGGGTTAAACTCTATGGTGGAGAAAAAGCTAAGGCTGGTGATATTATAGTGAGACAAAGAGGAACAAGTATTGTTTCTGGAGAAAATACTAAAACTGGAAGCGATGACACTATTTATTCTATAAAAGAAGGAATTGTCAATTTTACTACAAAAAGGAAAATTAATTTTGACGGATCTAAAAGAAAGATAAAAGTGGTGAGTGTTCAAACTAAATAACAAATATTTCTAATTTTAAAAAACAGGGGTTAAGACCTGCTTTTTTTATTCATCGCTGCTTTTATAAATTCCTTAAACAGAGGATGAGGATCTAATGGTCTAGACTTAAATTCTGGGTGAAATTGAACACCAACAAAGAAGGGATGATTTGGAAGCTCAATAATCTCCACTAAGTTTCTTTCTGGATTAATTCCAGATACTACTAATCCTTTTTTCTCTAGAGCCTCTCTAAAGGAGTTATTTACCTCAAAACGATGTCTATGCCTCTCTGTGATATTTAAGTCCTTGTAAGCCTTAGCAGCTATCGTTCCTGGGGTTATTTTACACTTATAAGCGCCCAATCTCATGGTCCCTCCCATCTTCTTTTCTTTAATTAAACTTTTTTGTTCCTCCATAACATCTATAACAGGAAAAGCGCATTTCTTATTTATCTCTGTAGAACAAGCATCTTTAAGCCCACAAATATTTCTAGCAAATTCTATAATAGCTAACTGTAATCCATAACATAATCCAAAATAAGGAATCTTATTCTTTCTACAAAACTCTATAGCTTTTATTTTCCCCTCTACTCCCCTATGGCCAAATCCTCCTGGAACTATCACTCCACCATATTTTTTTAACTCTTGAAGTTTTTTAAGATTCTTTTCATATTCTCCAGAAGATAACCAACTAATTTCAGGTTTTCTCTTATAAAACCAAGAAGCATGTTTAATGGCTTCTATGACAGAGATATAAGAATCTGTTAAAGTAAAATCACCAGTTTCAAAATATTTTCCAACAATAGCTATTTTAACTGGTTTTTCAACAGAATTAATATTTTTCAACAGGAAATTCCAATCCTTAAAATTAGTCTTTTTAGACTTCATATTGAACTTCTTCAATATTCTATTCCCAAGATTTTCTTTTTCAAAATTAACTGGAATTTCATATATACTTTTAACGTCTGGAGCCGAAATTACATCTTCTTGATTAATATTACAAAACATAGAAATCTTTCTTTTTCTAGGTTCATCTAAGGGAACTATAGATCTAGCTAAAATCATATCTGGCTGTATCCCTGTTTCATTTAAAGTTCTAACAGCTGTTTGAGTAGGTTTAGTTTTCATTTCTCCTATTGTAGAAGGAACAGGTAAAAAACTCACCATAATAAACATTACATCTTTAGGGTTTTGCAACTTTAACATTCTAGCTGCTTCTAAAAATAACAAATTTTGATATTCTCCAACTGTTCCTCCTATCTCAATTAAAATAAAATCAGCCTTATGTTTCTTGGCTGCTTTTTTAATTCTGGAAATGACTTCGTTAGGAATATCTGGCACTACTTCCACGCATTTCCCATTATATTCTAAATTTCTCTCCCTATTTATAACTGATTGATAAACCCTACCCGTTGTAAGATAATTGATGCTTGTAATATTTTCACCTAAGAATCTTTCATAATTTCCAATATCTTGATCGCATTCATCTCCATCTTCGGTCACAAAAACCTCACCATGCTCTATTGGATTCATAGTTCCTGCATCTACATTAATGTAGGGATCTATTTTTACGGCAGTAACTTTATATCCTTTACTCTTTAGAATTCTTCCTATTGAAGCTACAGCCACACCTTTTCCAACGCCGGACATAACTCCTCCGGCCACGAAAATATATTTAGGCATCAGATTCTACGTCTTCTTCTTTATTAACTATTACTTTTATTTCTGCTTCTAAATTGTGTTCGAGTTTTACTTTAACTGGGAATTCTCCTAATTCTTTTATAGGTTCCAATAACTCTAATTGAGTTTTTTTAATCTCAAATCCTTCTTCTTTCAATTTTTCAACTATTTTTTGAGCACTAATAGATTCAAATAACTGATCTTGATCTCCCACCTTAACATTAAGAATTATTTCTCTACCATCCATAGAAGAAGCTGTCTTTTGAATTGCCTCTAATCCTTCTTCTTCTTTTTTTGCAGTTATTTCTTTTTGCATTTCCAACCAAACCAAAGCCGTCTTTGTGGCTTGTTTTGCTAATCCTTTAGGAAACAAAAAATTCGTAGCATAACCTTCCTTTACCTCTTTTACATCAAACTTCTTTCCTAGTTTTTCAACGTCTTTTAATAATATTACTTTCATAAGATGATTTTAGTTTATGTTCTTTAAAATTTCAATAGCTTTGTCAAGCTGTGAATCTACTTCGTTATCTATATCTTCTTGTGTAATTTCTATTTCTATATCAGGTTCTAATCCCTTACCAGCTATTAAGTCTCCGTTAGGAGTTAGCCATTTAGCAACTGTAACCTTTAAAGAAGAACCTCCTGAAAACTTTTCTAATTCTTGGACAGATCCTTTTCCAAAAGAAGTTGCCCCTACTAATATAATATCTCTATTATCTCTCAATGCTCCAGCTAAAATTTCTGAAGCAGAAGCTGATCCTTCGTTAATTAATATTACTATAGGATATGAAACAAGTTTTGAGCTTCCATTTGTTTTATATAATTCTTGCTCTCTTCCTTCTCCGAAATCTTCTATAGTAACTACTTGTCCTTTTTCTAAGAACCAACCTGCTATCTCTTGAGCGACTTCTAGATATCCTCCAGGATTATTTCTCAAATCCAATACTATCTTTTCAGTAGGACTTTCTAAAATATCTATAACAGCTTCTCTAAAGTCATAAGCTGCAGCCTCGGAAAATTGATAAAGATGTATATAAGCTATGTTATCATCTCTTAGTTCAAATTTCAAACTAGGAATGGAGATAACTCCCCTAACTATTGGAACATCTCTTTTCTCTTTCCAAGATTCTCTGTAAATTCCTAGAACAACTTCTGTTCCTTTTGGTCCTCTTATTTTTTTAACAGCTTCGTCTGTGGTAATTCCAGCTGTAGACTCTCCATCTATCTCTACTATTTTATCTCCTGCTTTCAATCCTGCCTTCTGAGCTGGGGTTCCTTCTAAAGGTGCTATTACCTGTAATTGATTATCTTTTATTCCTATCTCCATTCCTACGCCTTCAAAACTACCTTTTACATCTTCTATAAATAGCTTTGTATCTTCTGGTTCTAAGAATACAGTATAAGGGTCTCCCAAAGAGTTCACCATACCCCTTATTGCCCCGTAGATCATCTCCTGAGCGTCTAATTCACCCTTACCGACATATTTCTCCTCTATCTTGTTCCAGGTCTCCCAAAAGAGAGAAAAATCTACTTTCTCTGGGGGACAAGTCTGACAAATAACTTGATTTCTTCCAATCCAAATTCCTAGGCTGAAAGTAATCAGAATTAAAATAATCAAAAAAAAGAGAACAAAATTTTGTTTCACTTTTCCAAACATTATACTAATGTATCATAACTTAATTATTAAAACAATCTTTATTACTTAGAAAAAATTAAACAACTTTGCCAAGAATAAAACATAGATAATTAAAAAGAATGCTCCCTCCCAAATATGTATTCTTCTAGAAATACCTGAAACTATAAAAAGAAATGTAGCTAAAATTAATGTTGGAACACCAATAGAAAATGTCTTTTCATCCAAAATAATTGTTTTGAACATTCCAGGTAATCCTATAACTACTAAAGCATTAAATACATTTGAACCAAATATATTTCCCAAAGCAACTTCTGATTTTTTTTGCAAAGCAGCTTTAGCAGAAACTAATAATTCTGGCAAAGAAGTACCAACAGCCACAGCCGTAATAGAAATAACTCCTACTCCTATTTTAAATATATCTGAAAGTTGGATTACAGCATCAATAAGATACTTTGATCCAAGAGCTAAACCAATAATTCCTAAAGTTAAGAAAACAAAATCTTTCACACCCAACTTTAATTTTGGTTCAGTATTTTCTTCTACGTGTTTTCTTCTCGTTTGTCTGGAGGGAAGAACTTCTTGAAGCTCCTCTATATCTCCTTCATCTTTATGAATTACCGTATACAGAAGATAAACTACATAAGCTAATAACATTAAGGCAGATTCCAAAAAAGTTACTTGGCCATCCCAAATAACTCCTAATAAAATAACTGTACTAGCAGCTAATAAGGGAATATCTATATCAATAAGACTTTTTGTAACAGTTAACTTTCTTCCTAATACAGCTGAAAAACCAATGATCAATAAGATATTTGCAATATTAGAACCTATAGCGTTAGCAGTAACTATTTCTGTTACTCCTTTAAAAGTAGCCACTAAAGCTGAAATAACTTCAGGAAAAGAAGTTCCAATTCCAACGATAGTAACTCCAATAATAAATCTAGATAAACCTGCAGCTAATCCTATTTTTTCTGCACTTTCTAATAGCCAATCTGCACCCTTTACCATGACAGCCATAGAAACTAAAAATATT
>JBDRIW010000049.1:0-8568 GCA_043815465.1 Candidatus Nealsoniibacteriota bacterium
GCTTTAGCAGCTGCTTTTTCTTCTTCTTGCATCTTCTCCTGAAAACTATCTGCGAATAAGGAGAAATGATGAATTAAGGTTTCAGTAGCTTTAATAAATGCGATTTCAGGTGTTATTGATCCGTCTGTTTCAACTTCTATAAATAATCTATCAAAATCAGTTCTTTCCCCTACTCTCATATTTTCAACTTTATAACTAACTTTTTTAATTGGAGTAAATATTGCATCCATTAAAATTGAACCTATTTCTATTTTCTCTTTACTTCTAGATTCTCTTGGAGAATATCCTATTCCTTTTTCAATAATTATTTCTATTTCTAATTCAGATGATTTAGAAGTTAAAGTTGCTAAATGACAATCTTTATTTATCAATTCCACCTGACTAGGAAGTTCAAAATCAGCACCTTTTACCTTTCTTTCATCTTTCACTTTCAAAAATGCTTTTTGAGGTTCTTCTGTATAAATTTTAAATCTTAATTGTTTAAGATTCATCATTATTAAAATAACATCTTCTAAAATTCCGGGAATTGTAGAAAATTCATGAGATACATTCTTTATTTTAACTTGAGTTATTGCTGCTCCTTCTAAAGAAGAAAGCAAGACTCTTCTTAAAGAATTTCCAATAGTAACTCCATATCCAGGATACAAAGAATCTATTTCGAAGGTAGCTTTATTCCCTTCTATTTTTATAACTTTTGGAGAATTTGGTAGAGAAATCATAATTTTATTAATAATTAATTATTTTGAATAAAATTCAAATATTGATAATAAATCTGCTGGAGGAGCCGACTCTTCCAGATTTGGTTCTCCAGATACCTGCCCCTCTAATTTGGCTGCATCTAATTTCAGCCAAGTAGGAGCTGTGTAACCTTTTAACATAGTAGATAAATTCTTAAATCCAGGTTTAACTATTGCCTTCTCTTTTAAGGAAATAACATCTCCTTTCTTTACTTGATAACTGGCAATATTTATTGGTTTTTTATTAACTAAAATATGTTTATGAGAAATAATCTTTTTAGCAGCTGATCTTGAAACAGCAAATCCAAGTCTAAAAACAACATTATCTAATCTATTTTCTAAAAGCTTAATTAGGTAAGCTGATGTATCGGCAATCTTTCCTCTAGCTTCTAAAGTATCCATAACATATTGTCTAAATTTCTTTTCTCTTAAGTTATACCAATTTCTTAATTTCTGCTTCTCTCTTAATTGTTTTCCGTATTCAGACAATGGCCTAGGTCTCTTTTTCTTTCTTGGACCAGGAGCATAAGGCTTCTTAATCATAGCACACTTAGGAGAAAGACATTTCTCTCCTTTTAAGAACAATTTAGCCCCTTGACGACGACAAATTTTACATTTAGATGTTGGCATAATTATACTCTTCTGACCTTAGGTGGTCTGCAACCATTATGAGGAACGGGTGTTGTGTCCTTTATTGATAAAATTTCTAATCCTCTGGCAGCTAAAGACCTTATAGCTGAATCTCTTCCAGAACCTATTCCTTTAACAAAAACCTCTACTTTCAATATTCCAAATTTACTAGCTATTTGATAAACTGATTCTGCAACTTTTGCGGCTGCAAATGGTGTTGATTTTTTTGCTCCCTTAAATCCAATATGTCCTGCTGAAGTCCAACCCAAAACATTGCCCAATTTATCGGTTAAGGCAATTAAAGTGTTATTGTAGGTTGCAGTGATATAAGCTCTTCCTTCTACTATTTTTCTAGAAGAAGTTCCTGCTTCTTTTGAAACCTTACTATCCACTTTTGCTCTTTCCTTTATTAACTCTTCTTTAGTTTGTTGTATTATACGTTTCTTTCCCATATTATTTAGGTGCTACAGCTGACTTTTTGCCTGAGCCAACTGTCTTTCTAACATTGCCTCTTACTGTTCTATTGTTAGTTTTTGTTCTTTGCCCTCTTACTGGTAATCCCTTAAGATGCCTTAATCCTCTCCAAGAGCCAATATCTTTCAATCTTTTTATATTAACCATCTTATCTCTTCTCAATTCACCTTCTATCTTATATTTTTCTTCTATCAAATCTTTTAAAGAAGCTATTTCCTGAGCAGTTAAATCAGATGCCTTTTTATCAATATCTATTTTAGCTTCTACTAATATTTTCTTTGCCAAAACAGGGCCTATTCCATAGACATAAGTTAGAGCAACTACTATTCTTTTTTTATCCGGAATATTTATTCCAACTATTCTTGGCATATTTAAAATTATCCCTGTCTTTGTTTATGTCTAGGATTTTTACTACAAATAACGTAAACTCGTCCTTTCCTTCGGACGATTTTACAATCTTTACAGATTTTTTTGACCGATGGTTTTACTTTCATTTAATTCATTTCCCCCTGTAAACAATCCTACCTCTGGTCTGATCATACGGACTCATCTCTAAGGTAACCTTATCTCCAGGAAGTATCTTAATCCTATGTATTCTTAATTTACCAGCCAAATGACAAATGGCTTCTTGCCCTTCATCCAATTTCACTCGAAAATGAGTGCTTGGTAAAGCCTCAATCACTTGACCTGTTTTTCTTAAAACGTTTTTATCCATTAAATGTGAACAATTGTATAATATAGCAGATTATCTAAAGTTAGTCAATCTTCATTTCCATCTTTATCTTATCTCCCCCCTGAGGAGCCTTTTTAACCCAGAATGGCCAAAAATCTACCTCAACCTTGGTTACTCCTATTTGATTCTCGACTATTATTTTGCTACCGGTTAAAGACTTTCCACTCACTAATCTCCTTAAATTATTTACGTCTATCTCCTTATAAGATTTAGCAGAAAGACTTAAAGAAAGTATTATTTTGCCAGTATTTAAATTAATACTTTCTTGAACATAACTTACCTCTAAACTAGGTTCATATATCTTATTTCCATCCTCTACTTTAGTAAGTAAAAATTGATTAATAAAACTATCTAAATCACTCTTTGCAAAAACTAGTGCTTGCCCTATAGCCACAGCTTTATAATTAAAATTATCTGCCTCCTGTCCGGCTACAGCTAAAGGAAACTCTTCTTCTATTTCTATGCTTATAGCTTTATCTATTGAAATATACTTTTCCATTTCTTCTTCCTCTAATCCCAATGATAATAATTGCTTTACTTCTTTCTCTGCTCTATCAGTCACTATGTCTTTAGCATTTTCTATATCCTCCGCTGTTATTAAAGAAGATCCAGAAAGAAATCCTCCTACCATGGGTTGAAATGATTTTGCATAGAACTTAGTATATCTAGCTGTTCCCGCAAATCCAGGGATAGAAAAAGTTGTGGCTTCAATATTATATTCTGGCCCTGTTTCATCTGCTATTACTTCTATTTCTTTTTCACCTGCTATAAAATTTCCACCCTCTTTATGACCCCCCGGAATCACTGTCCTTGATGGTGTCCTGAATAATTTACCATCTGTTGAAATAAATCTAGTTGTAGCCACTAATATCTGAGAATCAGTAGAATATTCATTATAAACAGTAATCTTTCCTTTTGCTTTTCCTTCGCTTGTGGCTTTACCTGTGGCTACAAAATTTTCTATTACTGTTTTCTCTTTCTTTAGAAGTTCTCCAGGTATTATTCTGTCCGTAATATTAATATCATCAGCAGAAACATCTATAGTTAAAGTTGTAGTTACTTTTACTTCTTCTGTCTCTGGCCAATAAGTAACCTCTGCTTTACTCAAAGAAAATAAGAATAATACTGCGAGGAAAAAAATAATCATACCTACTCCCCAGAAAAGCTTTTTTTTATTCAACAAAGAAAAAGAAATCTTTTTCTTCTCCTTCTTTACTTTTTTAGGACTAGGTTCAAACACTTTTTCAGAAGGTGGAATTTCTATCGCCTTTTTATCATTTTTAGTTGGTATATATATGTCTACTATTCTTTTATTCATTATATAATTCTATCAGAAAATTACTTCTCTAGCAAAACAAATTTTATTCTTCTAATTCCGCTACTAGAGGATTCTTCTTTTATTATCTTTAATTTACCCAATTCCCCTGTTTTTTTAACATGAGGACCACCACATATTTCTTTAGAAAAATCACCAACATTATAAACCTTAACTTTTTCTCCATATTTACTTTCAAATACACCCGTAGCTCCTTGCTTCTTTGCTTCTTCTAGGCTCATTTCATCACAAATAATAGATAAATTATCTTTTATCTTTTCATTTGCCAAATCTTCTACTTTTTTAATTTCTTCTTCTGTTACCTTCTGATGATGAGAAAAATCAAACCTTGATCTCTCTGCATTAATATTGCTTCCTTTCTGAGAAATATGATCTCCTAAAACTTTTTTCAAAGCAGCTAACAATAAATGAGTTGCTGTATGATATTTAACAACTTTTTCTCCTTCATCTGCTAATCCCCCTTTGAACATTCCGGTAGATGCAGTTCTAGAAAGTTTTTGATGTTCTTGAAATTCTTTTTTAAATTTTTCTATATCAATTTCAATTCCTTTTTCTTTTGCTAATTCTTGAGTTAGTTCTATCGGAAAACCATATGTACTATATAAAACAAAAGGGTCTGTTCCTTTTTCAAATTCCTTTAACCCTTGCCCTAAAGCTTTTTCAAATTTCTCTATCTCTTTTTTTACAACTAAAATAATATCAGATTTTTTATCTTTTATTTCAGAATAAATATCTTTATATATTTTTACTATTTCTTTTATTAAAGATATATAAAAATCTTCTGGCAATTCTAAAATTTTAGCATATCTAACAGCTCTTCTAATTAAACGTCTAACAATATAACCTTGTCCTAAATTAGAAGGTTCTACTCCTTTTTTATCTCCAATAATAAATACACTAGCTTTTATGTGATCTGCAATAATTCTAAATTCTTTAATATAATCTTCATATTTTTTACCAGATAATTCTTCTATTTTTTCAATAATAGGAAGGAAAACATCTGTTTTATAATTATCATCTAATCCATTTAAAACAGCTAACATTCTTTCGAATCCCATACCAGTATCAACATTCTTTTGAGAAAGTGGTTTATATCCATTATTATCTTTATAGTATTCCATAAAAACATCATTCCATATTTCTACCCATCTTTTATCTTCTGGATTAAATTCTTTTGGAACTGGTTTTTCTCCTATCCAATAAAACATTTCTGTATCAGGACCACAAGGACCAATAATTCCTGCAGGACCCCACCAATTATCTTTTTTACCAAGTTCTTTTATTCTTTCTGCAGAAATTCCCGTATTTAACCAAACCTGTTTTGATTCTTCATCATTTTTAGCATCTGTGTCTCCAACAAAAACTGAAACAGCTAAATTTTCTTTATCTATCCCCATCCACTTTTTAGAAGTTAAAAATTCAAAACTCATTTCTATAGCTTCTTTCTTAAAGTAATCTCCCAAAGACCAACTTCCCATCATTTCAAAAAAAGTATGATGATAAGAATCTCCAACTTCATCTATATCTCCAGTACGTAAAGAAGGCTGAATATTTACTAATCTATTCCCTGCAGGATGTTTCTCCCCCATTAAAAAAGGAACTAGAGGATGCATTCCAGCAGTAGTAAATAAAACAGTTGGATCGTTCTCTGGGATTAAAGAAGCAGGAGATATAATCACATGTTCTTTTTTCTTAAAATAATCCAAAAACTTTTTTCTTAGATCTGTAGATTTCATACTTTCCTTATTCTACTAAAAATTACTCTTTTTTAAAAGCAAAAAAAGCCGGAGGAGAGATGTTAAAATCCCAACTCCGGAAATATTAAGGCTTCTTTCTTTTTGAGATTTTCTTCATAGAAGCAATCTTTAGAAGTTCTTCTTTCGCTAGTAGATATGCTCCATCAAGCAAAATTTTTATTTCAGGGACTGTTTTCTCCCAATCTCTTTCGATCTTTTCGGAAAGCTCTCTGTATACTTCTAATTCAAGAATCTTTAAATCCTCTACCTGCACTCTCCATAATTCTTCGATATTCTTAAAATGATCGAGAGCATCAGCCGCAGCCACACATTTTGCTTCCGGCGTTTCAAAAGGAATATTTTGACTTCCTCTGTGTGAATAAATGGTACTAGTAATCGGTCCTATCAATTCTAACGGACATTCACACTCTAGAAGCACTATTATTGCCTCTTGCACCCCAGTGATGTGATGGTTTTCTTTGCCAAATTTTGCTGCTCCAAGATCATGAAGAAGTCCCCCAACCTCAACGATAAACTGGTCACATTTTGTTTTTTCAGCAAATTCTTTTGCAAACTTCGCTGTACGAGAAACATGATCCCAGATGGTAAGAGTATAAAAAGAACTATTAAGATAGATTGACTCTACTTTTCCTACAATCTTTTCTATGATATTCAAAAAATTCCTCCTTCGTTTTCGCTATATTAAAAGGGCTATTCCCTCCATTATTTTCAACTTAACATTAACAGATTCATTTCCCCTGTCAATTCTTTATATTAGCTACATTTATCTACCACATTAAAAGTAGTATATAAAATTTAAATAATTTTTACTTCTTAAATCAATGATTTTATTATTCTAGAGAATTCATCTGATTTTAGAGATGCTCCACCTATTAAAAGACCATCGAAACCAGCCTCAACAACATAATCTTTAGCATTAGAAGAATTAATACTTCCTCCATATAATACAGGAATCTCCATCTTAACCTTTCTCTTTATAAGATCCTTCATTCTTTTAGCGGCTTCAACATCATACGCTTTTCCTGTTCCGATAGCGCCAATTGGTTCAAAAGCAATAATTACTTTTTTAATATCATTATTAGATAATCCTTTTAAGCCTCCTGTAATTTGAGAATCTTTTTCAATACACATTATTGGAACCATACCAGAAGCCAAAACTGCTTTTATCTTTCTATTAACAATATAATCTGTTTCTATTTGATATTGTCTTCTTTCTGAGTGCCCCACTATCACATATTTACACCCTAGATCTTTTAATTGTAAAGAAGATATTTCTCCAGTGTATAATCCTTTCTCTTCCCAAAAACAATTTTGAGCACCAAGTTTTATTATTCCTTTTTGTGGGAAATAAGATAAATAAACAAAAGGGGGACAAACAGCTACTTCTATCCCCTTTTGCTGTGATATTTTTTTAGACAAAGAATCAAAAAGATTCTTAGCTTCTTTTTTATTAGTAGGATTACATTTCCAATTTCCTATAATATATTTATTCATATTATTGTTTTCTCAAATACGCTGCTGCTTTTTCAGGTTCAATAGTTGATATTTCCATTCTAGAACCTAATTCAAATCCTGCCCAAGTAGAAGTCTTTGGAATGATGGTCCAGTGATAATGATAAAAAGGATATTCTTTTCCGTCACAAGGAGAAGTGTGTAAGTAAAAATTATAATCAGGATAGCTTAAAGCTTTATTCATCTTATTTAAAACTGTTTGAAAAGCTTCTGCTAAATACCATTTATCATCATCTGATATCTTCTCAAAGTAAGGATTATGTTTCTTTGGTGTAATTATTACTTGAAAAGCTGACTTTGAAGCAAAAGGACAAACAGCCGTAAAAGCAGAATTCTCAAAAACAATTCTCTTTTTTAATTTCTTCTCCCATTCATTCATCTGACAATAAACACATTTACCTCTATTTTCATAATACATTTCAGAATTTAACAAAGCTCTCTTTAAATCAACATCTATTAAGGGAGTAGTAGCTATTTGAGAATGAGGGTGAAAAATAGAAGCTCCAGCTCTCTTCCCATGATTATGGAAAATAGCTATATGCTCCACAAACTTACTCTTAGCTAAAGAAAGATATCTGCTCTGATAAACTTCAAAAACTTCCTTCATCTCTCCTGTAGTAAATTCTCCTAGGTTTTTATCATGATTTTTAAAAACAACTACTTCGTGAAAACCAATAGCATTCATAGTTTCATAAAGATCCCCTTCTATCCTTTCTTCTAAATGTGAATTAGGAACAAATGCAGGATATTTATTAGGAACAACAATAGTTGTCCAATCCTTTGGTATTTTATTGCTAGTTACTTTTTTCCCTTTATTAAAAATAAGGGTTGGGTTTTTTTGAGTGGACATATCACAAAACGGACATTTTGTTTTATCATCCAATATTTTCTCTTTCCCATTCTTTTTAAATGTTTCTGGTTTTTTAGCTCTACCGGTAGCTATCACAACCCAATCTTTAGAGATTAAATCAAATCTTAATTCTGAAGGAAATTTTTTCTTTTTCATAAATTAGTTATAAATTCCTTTTAAATTATTAAACTTTATTTTAATTATATCTAAAGCCATCTTTATCATACTACTTGCTTTGACAGTACTACTTAAATTATTCTTCCAATAAACAGGGATCTCTTTTATTTTATATCCTTTTTTCTTAGCCACAATTAATATTTCAGGATCAAAAGCAAATCTATCTATGACACATTTAGGGAATACTTCTTCTACCATTTTATTTGAAAAACATTTAAATCCACACTGAGTATCTTCTACTCCCCAAAGACCAATAACTAATTTTCTAAATAACTTAAACCCTTCTCCTAAAATAAAATTTCTCAAGAAAGGTTGGGGAGGATCTAAAACAGAATCTTTTAAATCTCTAGATCCAATAACAA
>JBDRIW010000050.1:0-4449 GCA_043815465.1 Candidatus Nealsoniibacteriota bacterium
AAGAATATATGGACGAATGAAATGTTACCTGTCTGGGGGAAAATGTATGATTGGTTTAAAGATCATCTTTGGTCAATTTTTTCTGATTGGTTTAAAAAAGAAGTAGAACCTGAAATAGAAAGAATAAAGCCTAATATAGAAGAAGAATTTGAAAAAGAAAAAGTAGAAGTTAAAGAAGAATTACCTAAAGTGGGGAAGTCTCTTTGGAATAAATTTAAAGAAATAATAAAATAATGAGTGTTTTCTTTTATATATTAATAGCAACACTATTAATAAGTCTTGGAGCCTTAGTAGGCGTTTTTTCTTTGGCAATGCGCAAAGAGTCTATTGAAAAAATAATACTATTTCTGGTTTCTCTATCTGCCGGAACATTGATGGGTGGAGCTTTCTTTCATTTATTACCAGAAGCATTAGAAAAATTACCTGCAGAAGAAGTTTTACCAATAGTTTTATTTTCTTTTATAATATTCTTCTTAATTGAAAAAATATTTCATTGGAGGCATTGCCACAAAGGAGATTGTGGTATACACACCTTTGGTCCAATTAATTTAATCGGGGATAGTATACATAACTTTATAGATGGATTAATAATCGCTGCTACTTTTTTAGTTGATATTAATTTGGGAATAGCCACTACTATAGCGATAGCTTTTCATGAAATACCACAAGAAGTAGGGGATTTTGGAGTATTACTCCATGCTGGATATGAAAAAATGAAAGCTTTATTTTTAAATTACTTTGTTGCTTTGACAGTTGTCTTTGGGGGAATAGTAGGATACTTTATTTCTTTTTATGTAGATAATTTAATTATCAAGCTTCTACCTTTTGCAGCTGGAGGATTCTTATATATATCCACGTCAGATTTAATACCAGAAATAAGGAAAGAACCGGGAATTAAAAAATCCTTGATCTCTTTTGTTTTTTTCTTGATTGGAATTTTAATAATGTACATAACAAAGAAAATTAACGGTTAATAAAAATTAAAGAAAATTATAGTACATAACTTTCATAATAATCTCGTAATCCAAGAATGGAATCAGCGATCACCATTGAACATGTCTCAATATTGTGCGACATTAAATATTGATCTACTTAATTGGGGAGGGAATACACTAATTCATCCTTGACACTGAATTAAGCTATATTATAATGAATATAGAGAGACTTAGTTCAGCGGACATTCTTTTAAAAGTTCTAATTCGTAATAACAAAGCGAATAGAATAAGTGCAGTAAACTGCAACAAGAAATCCGCCATACCGAAAAAAGCTACTAACACGTTTAGAAAAAAACCAATACGACCAAACCAATTTTTTGAACAAAGGACCTCAACACCAACTAGGCAAGCTCTTTTCTCATACATAAGCAGAACATTAACATCATTCTAAATAAAAAACTGTTGACTCGAGACAGACACAATAGAGGTATATGTTTAACATTAATGTTACTCAAACATATACCTCTCTCTTTTTTATATAGATGCACTTATGGGGAATAGGCTTGACAGACCCTTTTGGGCTGTTATTATTAATACAGTGTATGTCGCACAATGTAGGTTAAGCGACATATAATATAGGGTTTGTTTGGGGCCCCCTAAAAGGCCTTTAAAACTCATTACACACCAGAAGTAGTATATTTATACCTTTTTAATAAATAATTATTGTAAAAGTATTTTGAAAATAAAAAACGAGGAAATTTGTTTTTCTCCTCGTTGGCTAAATTATTTTTCCTTGGTCATCAATTTGAACTGGTGGATTTAATTCTATTATGATATTTCTACCCAACCTTGCTAATAGATAAATTATTACTCCTGAGGCATAAATCGTATCCACTGGGGCAACGGAATATTCAATAACTAAGAATGCACCAGAGATAAAACCCACGCAAACAATAATTACTATACCCATATAAATTCTTTTAACAAAGATTCCCCCCATATTCCATTTGCGTAGTATTATTGAAAAGACATCTAAAAATATGTAGGTAAATACACACGCAAGAGCTATATTTGCCAACTCTAATTCGGCTGGATCAAATATAAAAAGAAGAATACAGGTAGCAGATAGAAAAACTCCTTCCAGAACAAATGATTTAGTATAAAGAACTTCTATTTTATTCAACTGACTCCCCTCCTTAATTATCTTAGTTAATTTATATAAATTACTTATAAATTAAAAACATGAAAAAGTCAAATACCCCAGTCATAAAACACATCCCAGACTTTTTAGATTATTGTGAAGTTGAAAAAGGTCTTTCTAGTAAAACTCAGGAAAACTATCAAAGATACCTCCAGAAATTCATCTTATGGCTCAACAAGACAAATAAGGCCAATCTCCTACCCCATGATCTAGATGCTGAGGCTATTTGGGCCTATAGATTGTATTTAAGTAGATTCCAGAGCAATAAAGGTGCTCCCCTTAAAAAGGTCACCCAAAACTACTATCTTATCGCTTTAAGAGCCCTTTTAGGCTACTTTACAGCCAAAGATATAGTTTCACTCCCAGCTGATAAGATTAAGCTGCCAAAGGACGCTAAAAATGAAACGACCGTAAAGTTTCTTTCTCTAGAACAGGTTGAGAAACTTTTAATGGCTTCTAACATAGAAACCCGGGAAGGTCTTAGAAATAGGGCCATTATAGAAAGTTTATTTTCTACTGGTTTAAGAATAGCTGAGTTAGTGGCTTTAAACCGTGAACAATTTATTAATATAAAAGATAAAAAAGATTTAGAAATAGGTATTGTTGGTAAGGGTTCTCGTCCTAGAACAGTTTACTTTTCAGAAAGAGCTTTAGAATGGATTAAAAAGTATTTGGCTGATAGGAATGATAAAAACAAAGCTTTATTTATACATTATAAATCTAGGTTAGATGCAGATAATAGATTAACCCCTAGATCTATAGAAAGAATTGTTAAGAAGTGTGCTGTTTTAGCTGGTGTTCCTTTGTCTACCACTCCTCATACCTTACGCCATTCTTATGCTACAGATCTTATGAATCAAGGAGTTGATCTAAGAACTATTCAAGAATTCTTGGGTCATAGAAATATAGTTACAACTCAAGTATATACTCATGTGACTAATAAACGTTTACGAGATGTTCATCGTCAGTTTCATGGCGGTAAAGATTTAAAAAAGTAATTTAAAGCCACTAGTCCCCCTAGTGGTTTTGTCTATTATAATATATGTCGCACAATATTAATAGCCTCTGTTAATAATATAGCTTGCCAACCTCTCTGGCCAAACATATAATAAGACAATGGTCGACTTTAAAAAATAATCTTTTTAAAAATATATGGAAGATATTTTAAATATTTTCGGAGGAGCCCAGATGAGAAACATCGTAATACTGATAGGCGTTGATGTAATTCTGGGAATTATCGCCGCTTTAAAAAGCAAAGAATTTGTCTTAGGGAAACTGGCTGGATTCATGAAGAGAGGAATTTTAATTTACGCTTTCGGGTTTGCCGTCATAATTATGATTGGAGAAGCTCTCCCCTCTTTGTCCATAGTAGTGACAGTTGCTTACTGGTTAGTTGTCCTTGCTTTGATAGGTTCTATATTGGCTAATTTGGGAAAACTCGGTTTACCTATACCAAAAATGCTGAAGAAATAAAGATCTAACTAAATGAAACCAAAAGCACAGCCCAAGTGGGCTGTGTTTTTATTTTACTTAATTTTCTCCGTGAGTTAACTTTCCAGTTTTTTGATCTTCTTTAAGTACGATATCTACTTCTTTACAAGAATAAAATATATACTATAATAATGTAAGATTAATTTTAATTAATATTTTTGCTAAAAATAAATATAGGAGGACTTATAATGCTACGTCGATCTCCAGCTCAAGAAAGAATACTTAAAGTTCTTTGGGAAAATAGAGATCAAAGTTATCTGGTTGAAAATCCTATTTCTCTTTGTGCTAAAACACTAACCGAAGTTGAAGAAGAAAATATTGCTCCATTATTAAATAAACTTCAAGCCAGAGGAGCTATTAGAATCTTTAAATCTGGTGTAGCTAGTGGTAACGGAGGAGTAATTTTCAGAATTAAAGTTCTAAAAAATGAACTTTATAATAGTAAAAAGTTTTCTACATGGTAGAGCATATGTTTTGCTCTACCTTTTTATTTTATATTATTCCCTCTTGATATTCTTTGCCATCTATCTTGGGAAATACAGGATAAATCTTTTGGACTCTACCAATTTGTCCATCTTCTAACCGTACTTTAATCCCACGATGATGAGTAGTAGAACTCGTTAAGATATCCCCTACTATTCCGTGGGTTAACTTTCCAGTTTTTTGATCTGCCTTAAGTATAATATCTACTTCTAAACCAATTTTTATATTTTCTCTATTTTGTCCATTCACAATTTTTATCTCCCTATATTCTTTACCTCGTATTTTATATCTTCAACCCTTGCCTCTATACTACTAAGAGTATATTTTAAATTAACTTGA
>JBDRIW010000051.1:0-4303 GCA_043815465.1 Candidatus Nealsoniibacteriota bacterium
GCGGAGAGACAAGCTCCGGCTGAGTTTTTATACCCTGAAATTTCCACTTCTCCAGCTAAATTAACACCTCCTTTTATTAGAAATTTGTCTTGCATAATCAGTATTTTTACTCTACAATAAACGATAACTTATGTCAAAAAAGACTAAAAAAGTAGTTTGTTTTGCTGGGGGCAGTGTTGCTCCTAAAATAATATTAAAGCCATTAAAGGATCTAGGATTTGATATGGTTGGTATAACCTCAATGGTTGATAACGGAGGGTCTACTGGAGTGTTAAGGAAGGAGTTCAATGCTCTTCCCCCAGGAGATATAAGAAGACACCTTTTAGCATTATCTGAAGCAGAAGATTGGAAAAAGAAGCTTTGGGATTTTCGTTTTGGGAAAGACGCAGAAATGTCTTTTGGTCATTATGGTCATAATTTTGCCAATGTATTTATTGTGGGACTAGAAAATATCTTTGGAAGTTTTGAAAAAGCATTAGAAATATCTCATCAGTTTTTAAATGTAAAAGGAAAAGCTCTTCCGGCCACCATAGATAAAGTCCAACTTAAGGCGGAATTAGAAGATGGAACTATTGTTGATGGGGAGGATGACATTGATACTTGTCAGAAACATGATCCAAATCTTAAAATAAAAAGAATATATTTAGAGCCAGATGGCAAAGCTTATTTGCCAGCCATAGAGGAAATTAAAAGTGCTGATTTTTTAATATTTGGTCCTGGAGATTTATATTCAAGTATTCTTCCTTGTCTTTTATTAAAAGGAATAAAAGAGGCGGTTAAAGATTCTTTGGCTAAAAAGATTTTTATTTGTCCTTTAATGACTAAAAAAGGAGAAACATTAAATTTTTTAATAAATGATTTTTGTAAAGAAGTAGAAAAATATTTAGGATCATCTTTAGATGTGGTTATATATAATAATAATTATCCCTCAGAAGAGAGAGTTGAAGAATACAAGAAAGAAGCAGTTTTGCTTGGAGAATTAATAAAAGCAGAAGAAGGATTGAATTCCGGTAAATTTATAGGAGAGAATTTAATTTTAGATAATGGTAAAATAAATCATGATGAAAAGAAATTAATTCCTCTTTTAGAAAAAATAATTAATAATTAATTTATGCAAGCTATAATATTGGCAGCTGGAGAAAGTTCTCGTTTCTGGCCATTAAATAAAGTACATAAATCTCAAATATCTTTTTTTGGAAAACCATTAATTTATTGGACGATAAGGAGTCTTTCAGATAAAGGAATTAAAGATATTATTATAGTTGTTAATGCTAGCTCTTTCTTGAGCAAAGACTTTTCTTCTGTAGCTCAAGAATTAGGGATTACTTTATCTTTTGTTGTTCAGGATAAACCTTTGGGCGCAGCAGAAGCTATCTATAGGGCTAAAGATATAATAAAAGGACCATTTTTTGTCGTCTGGCCTTATAAAATTAATGTAGGAGAAATAGTAGAAAAAATAATGGAAAAACAAAAAGATGGAGAGTTTCAGCCCGCTTTAGTTTGTAATTCGACAGCTAATCCAGAAAATTTTGGAATATTAAAGTATGAAGGAGAAAAAGTTACTGAAATATGTAGAAATTCGAAAAAGGGGGAAGAACCTTCTAATATTAAGATAAGTGGTACATATTTTTTAAATTTAGATTTTTTTAATTATTATCAGTCTCTCAGTAAGCATCATCCAGAAGATTTTATAGATGTTTTAAATCTTTATTTAAAAGATAGAGAAATTATTTTTCTTCTTTGGAAAGAAAATCTTCCTTCTCTAAAATATCCTTGGGATCTTTTAAGTTTTTCAAAAGCAATGTTCTCTTCTAATAATTTTAATAATTCTATTTCTGCTAGTGCTGTTATAGGCAAAAATGTGGTTATTGGAGAAAAAGTTTATATAGGAGAAAATGTTATTATAGGAGATAATACTGTCATCTCGGATAGTTGTTTTATAGGAGACAATTGTAAAATTGGATCTAATAATGTTTTAAGAGGACCGATTGTTTTAGAAAAAGGTGTTATTGTTGGTGTCTTTACAGAAATTAAGAATTGTATAATCCAAGAAGGAACTCATTTTCATTCAGGATATTTTGGAGATTCTGTGATTGGTAAAAATTGTAGATTTGGAGCTGGATTTACTGTGGCCAATAGAAGAATAGACAGAGGAAATATTAAAAGCATAGTTAAAGATAAAAAGATTGATACTGGTTTAACTTCATTTGGTATGATTGTTGGAGATGATAGCAAGTTTGGAATTCAAGCAGGAACAATGCCTGGAGTTTTAATCGGGAGTGATTGTTTGGTTGGACCAGGCACTTTAGTTTTCGAAAATTTAGAAGATAAAACTACTTTCTACACAGAATTTAAAAATCATAAAGAAATAAATAAATAGGTGTCGGAATTGGCAATGAATAGCATAGAATTAAAAAATGTGAAGATTAAAGAATTGGCAGATACCCTAAGGGAGGGACTGGTGATTGTTTGTCCGACAGATACTGTTTATGGAATGATTTGTGATGTTAGAAATAAAAAATCAGTAAATAAACTTTTTAAAATAAAAGAAAGAGATAAACAAAAATTTATCCCTTTTTTTGTGAAAGACATAAAAATGGCTAAAAGTTTAGCCAAGATTAACAAAGAACAAAATGCTTTTTTAAAAAAAGTTTGGCCTGGAAAGATAACAGTTATTCTAGAAAAAAAGAAAGGAAAGAAATTATATGGAGTAGACAATAAGAAGATTGCTCTAAGAGTTTCAGATCATAAATTGATTAAAGCTTTATTTAGAAATATTAATTTTCCGTTATCTGGAACATCTGCTAACGTATCAAATAAGAAATCAGCTATTAATGTAAAAGAAGTATTAGATCAGTTTAAGGGCAAAAAAATATTACCAGATTTAATTATAGATGGAGGCAGGTTAGACAATAGAAAATCTTCAACAATTTTTGATCTAACAGTTAAACCATTTAAGATATTAAGACAATGATAATTTTGGCCATAGAAACATCGTGCGATGATACAAGCGTGGCTTTGGTTGATGCACAAAAATCTGGTTTTAAAATTTTAGAAAATATAATTTCTTCTCAAACTAAGATACATAAAAAATGGGGAGGAGTTGTTCCCAACCTAGCCAAAAGAGAACACGAAAAGAACCTTCCTTTAATATTAAAAGAAGTTTTAAAAAATAATAAAAAACCTGATATTATCGCTGTAACTTATGGACCAGGATTAGAGCCTTGTTTGTGGGTGGGAGTTAATTTTGCTAAAGAATTAGCTGTTAAATTGAAGAAGTCATTGATCCCAGTTAATCATATAGAGAGCCATTTTTTAGCTAATTGGATTGAATCAAACGGTAAGAATATCAAGTTTCCTGCAATAGTTTTAATTGTCTCTGGGGGGCATACTGTTCTAATTTTGGTAAAGGAAATAGGAAAATATGAGATAGTTGGAGAAACTAGAGACGATGCCGCTGGAGAATGTTTTGATAAGGTAGCTAGAATAGTAGGCCTTGGATATCCTGGAGGGCCAATTGTGTCTAAATTAGCATCAGAACTTAAGAAAAGAAAGTACGATATTAAATTACCTAGGCCAATGATGTATCAGAAAAATTATGATTTTAGTTTTTCGGGACTGAAGACAGCTGTTTTATACGATTTTCAAAGTAGATCTTCTAAAATAAGAAAATCTCAAGATTATATTAGAGAAATTTGTTTTGAAGCTCAAGAATCAATAACAGATGTTTTGATTAAAAAAACAATAAAAGTGGCTAAGGATTTTAAGGTTAAATCAATAATTCTTGGAGGAGGAGTTATAGCTAATAAAAATTTAAGGAATAAATTTAAAAAAGTTGCTAAAGACATAGGATTAGAAATAATATTTCCTTCAATAGAATATTGTACTGATAACGCGGTAATGACAGCAGTTACGGCATTTTTAAGCAAGAGTAAAATTAAAAACTGGAAAACCTTAAAAGCTAATGCTAATCTTAAGATGTATAAATAATATGAATTGGGATATAAGTATTTTTAATTTAATAAATCAATATGCAGGTAGAAATGAATATATTGATAGCATAGCTATTTTTTTTGCTAAGTGTTTACCTTATATTTTAGCTTTTATATTATTAGTTTTTTTAGTTAAGAATTTTAATAAATATCTTCCATTAATCTTAAGAGCAGTGGGAGCAGGAGTTTTAGCTAGATTTGTTTTTGCTGAAATAATAAGATTTATCTGGGAAAAACCTAGACCATTTATAGAGAATAATATTAACTTGATTTTAGAACATTCTTCTTCAGCTTCATTTCCTTCTGGTCAT
>JBDRIW010000052.1:0-31351 GCA_043815465.1 Candidatus Nealsoniibacteriota bacterium
TTATAAGCTTGCAACCATCTCTCTAGACTCCTTTTACTATAAGGACATACTTTTATTACATCCCTTATCCTTACTTCTTTATTATATATGGGCAAAACCCATCTTAACCTCTCTTCCTTTATTGTTTTAGACATATTAACACACATATACCAAGACAATAAACTATCTTGGTAAAAACCGCCATATGTCTGTACACATTACCTATCGCTCTTGACAAAATATACATATTGTATTACAATAGTCAATTAGCTTTAAAACTGGGGGCTCGGAATTTTTTTAGATGGATAGATCGGTTACGGCTGCTCTACTCCTCGAAAACGTTTTGAACTTTGCGTTCCTAATACCTTAGTGCCCCCAGTTTTGAAGCTAATTTTTTATTACTCGCCCGTAACTCTTTCAACTTCTTCTATCGTAGTTACGTTTTCCAATACCTTAACAAAACCATCTTGTTTCATAGTAGTCATCCCCCTTTCAATAGCTTTTTCTTTTAAGTCTGCGATAGAGGGATTTTTTAATATAAATCTTTCCATTTCTCCATCTATCAAAATGGTTTCAAAAACTCCTACTCTTCCTTTAAATCCAGTAGAATTACATTCGCTACACCCTTTAGGGATAGCAATTTTACTTACCTCAGAGAGTTTGTATTTTTTAATAAAAATTTCTGGTAATTCTTTTTTTATTTTAGTCAGCTCTTCTTTTGAAATAGTTTTTAGAGATAAACATTTTTTACATACTTTTCTTACCAATCTTTGAGCAATAGCCATATTGATTGCTGGTCCGATATTTTTTATATCTCCCTCTAGGCTAGTCATTCTAGAAATTGTTCCAGCTGCGTCATTAGTATGTAAGGTAGAAAATACAAGATGACCAGTTAGAGCTGCCTGTATAGCTATTTTGCTTGTTTTAGGGTTTCTTATTTCTCCGACAAGGATAACGTCAGGATCTTGTCTCATAATAGATTGAAGACCAGAAGCAAAATCATATCCTTTTTCAGGATTTACTTGTGTTTGAGAGATTCCTTTTAAATGATATTCAATAGGATCTTCTATCGTTATCATTTTTATTTCAGAACTTTGTATTTCTTTTAAAAAAGCGTATAGGGTGGTGGTTTTTCCAGAGCCAGTAGGTCCTGTAATAATAATCATCCCATTAGGTTTTTTAATTTCTTTCTTAAACATTTTTAGTAAATCCTCTCGCAAGCCTAAATCTCCCAAGCTTATTAAAGATTTAGGATTTAATATTCTAATTACAACAGCCTCTCCATATTCTGCTGGCAGAGTAGAGATTCTTAACTCTATAGGAAGAACATCTTTTTCTTCTCCCATAAAAACGCTAAATCGGCCATCTTGAGGCCGATCACTTATGTTTAATTTAATACCAGCTAAAAGTTTTATTCTAGAAAGTATTTCTTTATAATCTTCTGTATTTAAGTCTATAACATCTTGTAAAATTCCATCTGTTCTGATCCTTATCTTTGAAGTCTCCTTCATCGGTTCTATGTGAAGATCAGATGCGCCTATTTGTATAGTTCCTCCAATTATTGTTTCAATTAGCTCACTAGTAGTTTCTGAAACAGCTTTTTTAATTTCCTCTTGTAAAATAGAAACACTTTTTATCTTATTAACCAAAGAAATCTTTTCTGGAGAAAAAAATATTCCCTTACCTGATTGTTTTGAGTTCTCTTGCATAAAGAGGTAATATTAAATTACTTGATTTAAATTAGCTTGAAAGAGCCTAAAAGTCAACATGGAAAACAAAGAAATATTTATTACCAAAAACGTAGATCAGACTAAAAGGGCGGGAGAATTACTAGCAAAAGAACTTCTTTTAAATAAATCCAAGAGGGGGTCTTTAGTCCTTAGTCTTAACGGATATTTGGGAGGAGGAAAAACTACTTTCTTGCAAGGATTTGCGAAGGGATTAGGACTTAAAGAAAAAATATTAAGTCCAACCTTTGTTATTTTAAAAAGATTTAAATTAACAAAAAATAAAAACTATAATAATTTTTATCATATAGATTGTTATAGAATACAAAACTCAAAAGAAATGTTATCTTTGGGCATCAAAGAGATTTTAAAAGATCCTAAAAATATAGTTGGTATAGAATGGGCCGAAAGAATAAAAAATATCTTACCGAAAGAAGTAATAATTTTACAGTTTGATGTTATTGAAAAAGACAAAAGAAAACTTACTTTAAAATATAATGACTAAAGAAAAGAAATATTTAATTGTTATAGATTCTAATTCTATTATTCATAGAGCCTTTCATGCATTACCACCTTTAAAGAAAAAGAATGGAGAAATAGTAAACGCCGTTTACGGATTTTTATTAGTTTTTATAAAAGCTATTCAAGATTTTAAGCCAAGCTATATTGTCGCTACATTTGATTTACCAAAACCAACTTTTAGACATAAAAAATATAAAGAATATAAGGGGAAAAGAGAGAAGTCTCCAGAAGAACTTTACTCTCAAATACCAAAGATAAAAGAATTCTTAAAACTATTTAAGGTTCCAATAGTAGAAAAAGAAGGATTTGAAGCAGATGATATCATTGGAACTGTTTCAAGAATTGTTCCTAAAAAAGATCCCAAAATAGAAACAATCATTCTTAGTGGAGATTTAGATGTTTTGCAATTGGTAAATAATAAAACAAAAGTTTTTACTTTGAGAAAGGGCGTAAAAGATATAATTCTTTATGATGATAAATTAGTGAAAGAGAGATTTGGAGGCTTGGGCCCCGAGCAATTAATAGATTATAAGGGGTTAAGAGGAGATCCTTCTGACAATATACCAGGAGTTGTTGGGATAGGAGAAAAAACAGCTATTAATTTATTATTAGAGTTTAAAACATTAGAAAATATTTATAAAAATATTGCTAAAACAAAAAATATTTCTGAAAGAATTAAAAAATCATTGTTAGATAATAAAAAAATGGCATTTTTATCTAAGGAATTAGCCGAAATTAACGTTAAAACTCCAATAGATATTAAGATTGAAGATTGTGAATGGGGAGTTTATGATAAAAATAAGGTTATGGAAATGTTGGATGAATATGAGTTTTTTAATATAAAAAAAAGATTTATTGAAATGATTAGAGAAGAGAATAAATTAATTGGGGAGAATTTAAAATTATGGTAAAATCTTATAATGAATATTTTAATAGCTTATTATTCTAGAACGGGAAACACAGAAAGATTAGCTAATGAGCTACAAAAAAAACTCAAAGAAAAGGGTCATATTATAGATTTGGAAAAGATTATAGTTAAAAATAAAAAAGGATCTTGGTCCTGGTTTTTTTTGAGAATTTTTAAATCAAAAACAGAAATATTTCCATTAAAAATAAAAGATGTTTCGAAATATGATGCGATTTGTCTTGGTTCTCCTAATTGGACAAAAATATCTCTTCCTTTAGCTACTTATCTTGAGGAGGTAAAGGGAATAAAAAATAAAAAAATTGGTATTTTTGGTACTGCTTTTTTATGGCCAAAAATTGAGTGGTATTTAATTTCCTCCTATATGTTTGATGCATCTTTTTACGGTGCCGTAGAAAAAGCAGGAGGAAAAATTGTTTTTTCTTTATTTTTATCAGGATATTTTAAATTTAAAGGAATGGAGTCTAAATATGGAAAAGAAAATATAGATCAATTTTGCGACAAAATAGAAGCTCCAACTCTCTCTTTTAAACAATATTTTTTAAATCAAAGAAATGTCGAAGGAGCTAGATTATCTTTTCTTTTGTTTTCATTTTTTCTTTTAATTTCTTTTGTCGTTCAAATATTAAGCTCTATTCTAGGTAAAAATATTTTTTCATGGGAAGAGTATTATCCTTTATTAGGAATATCTATTATTTCCTCTTTTTTCGTTCTTGCAGCTTTGTCTGCCAAAAAATTCTTTTCTCTTATTAAATATTTCAGTATTTTTTCTTTTCTTTCTATTTTAACAATCTGGATCTTTTTATTTAATTTTTCTTCAGGAGAAATAATAAGTGGATATATTCTTTTATTCGCTGTATTCTCTTTCTTTAAAGATACAAGAGCAATTATTTTTTCTGGAATATTATCTCTTTTAAGCTACGGATATTTATATTTATTTTGTTCCCTAGAACATAATTTTAATCCCTTAGTAAATATTTCTTTTTTAATTTTAAGTATTATTATCATCAGTTTTGTAACTAAAAATATACAGGATAGTCATATTAAGTCCCTAGAATCTCAAGACGAAGCCGAAATAGCAAAGTCTTCTTTGGAAGTAAGGATTGAGGCTAGAACCAAAGAATTAAAAGACATGTCTAAAAGATTGGAAGAACAGGTAGAAATTAGAACCAAAGAATTAAGAATAAAAATAGAAGAATTAGAAAGATTTAATAAATTATCAGTTGGAAGAGAATTAAAGATGATAGAACTTAAAAATGAACTTAAAAAGTTAAGAGAATAAAAGATGTCAAAGCTACCTCAAAAAATTAATATACCCGAAAGAAAGAAGATAGTTAAGATAGATAAAAGCACTGAAGATTTAGAAAATTCAAGAAAGGCCTTAATGAATATGTTAGAAGATGTGGAGGAGGCTAAAAATAGAGCAGAAGAAGAAAAGAGCAAAACTTTGTCTATAGTTAGCAATCTTTTTGATGGCTTAATTGTTATTGATAAGGAGGGAAAGATTTTTTTAATAAATAAGCAAGCAGAGAAGTTTTTAGGTTTACCTGTCGATGAGTTAATGGGAAAAACTATAGAAGAGAGCAAAATTCATCCTTTAATAAAAACATTAATAGGAGAAACAGAAGCAATTTTTAGAAAAGAAATAAATATTAAAAAAAATCTTACTGTAGAAATTTCTACGATATCATTAATGATTAAAGGAACCGAGATGGGGACAATGATTATTCTTCATGATATTACTAGAGAAAAAACAATAGAGGCAATGAAAACAGAGTTTGTTTCTTTGGCAGCTCATCAATTAAGAACTCCCTTAGCTGCTATTAAGTGGACAATTAGAATGCTTTTAGATGGAGACTTGGGGGAGATTACTCTAGAACAAAGAGAAATGATTAAAAAAACATATCAAAGCAATGAAAGGATGATCATTCTAATTAATGATTTATTGGATGTTACCAGAATAGAAGAAGGAAGATATCTTTATAAACCTGTTTCGGCTGATTTAAAAAGTCTTGTAGCTTTCACTATCAAGCCATACAAAGATGAGTTAAAAAGAAAAAATATAAAATTAGAATTTAAAAATTCTAGAGATAAGATTCCAAGAGTTCTTATGGATGTTGAGAAAATCAGATTGGTCATTCAGAATATTTTAGAAAATGCTATAAAATATACTTTAACCGGAGGTAAAATAAATATTTTTCTTAAAGTTGATAAAGAGGCAGTAGAAGTTCAATTTCAGGACGATGGAGTGGGAATACCAAAAGATCAACAAAAAAGAATATTTACAAAATTTTTTAGAGGAGCAAATGTTATAAGAATGGAGACGGAAGGATCTGGATTAGGAATATTTATCTCTAAAAATATAATAGAGGCTCACGAAGGAAAGATATGGTTTGAATCAGAAGAAGGGAAAGGAACTACTTTTCATTTTTCTCTACCTATCAGAAAAGAGTTTAAAGAATTCTTAAAAGAATTTTAAAATATAAATATAAAATAATATGTCTAAAAAAATACTTATAATAGAAGATGAAGAGATAATGATGGAACTTTTGCAAAAAAAGTTAATTCAAGCTGGATATGATGTTGTGGTTGCTAGAAACGGAGAAGATGGATTAAGGGTAATGGAAGAGTCTAAACCAGACTTAGTTTTGTTAGATATAGTTATGCCAAAGATGAATGGATTTGACGTAATGGAAAAAATGAACGAAAATAAAGATATTAAAAAGATTCCAGTAGTAATTGTTTCAAATTCAGGACAGCCAGTAGAAATAGATAGAGCTCAGAAATTAGGGGCTAAAGATTGGTTGGTTAAAACGGAATTTGATCCTAAAGAAGTATTGGATAAAGTAAAAAAACAAATAGGATAATATGGCAAATAAAATACTAATAGTAGAAGACGATAAATTCCTTAGAGAATTAATATCTCAAAAATTGTTGAAAGAGCAGTATGACGTTTCTGTTGCTATTGATGGAGAAGAAGGAATTAAAAAAATAATAGAAGAAAAGCCAGATATGGTTTTATTAGATCTTATTCTTCCAGGAATAGATGGTTTTGAGGTCTTAACAAAAATGAAAAATGATCCTACGGTTTCTAATATCCCCGTTATCATTCTTTCTAATTTAGGACAAAAAGAAGATATAGAAAGAGGATTAAAATTAGGAGCGACAGATTATATGATTAAAGCTCACTTTACTCCAGGAGAAATAATAGAAAAAATAAGATCGATTCTTGGATAATGCCAGAATTACCAGAAGTAGAAACAATAGTTAGAGAGTTAAAAAAAGAGGTCCTGAATAGGACCTTTGTTGATGTATGGACTGATAATGAAAACATGATTAAGAAACCAAAAAGTTTTAATCTCTTTAAAAAAGAAATAAAAGGAAAAATTGTAAAGCGCATAGAGAGAAGAGCTAAAAATATTCTTTTTTATTTATCTGGAGGTAAAATGTTATTAATTCATCAGAAAATGACTGGACATTTTTTGATCGGCAAATGGAAAAGAGAAAAAAATAAATGGACTTCTATCATAAAAGGACCAATTTTAGAGGATCCCATGAATAGATTTTTGCATTTAATTTTTTGGTTGAATAATGGGAAAATGTTAGCCTTAACAGACCTTAGAAAGTTTGCTAAAGCTGAATTGTGGGATGAAAAAGAATTTAAAGAATCAGCTTATTTAAAATCTTTAGGACCAGAGCCCCTAGAAAAGAAATTTGATTACAATAAATTTAAAGAAGTCTTAGAGAGAAAAAGGGGAAAAATAAAACAAGTTCTTTTAGATCAAACTGTGGTAGCTGGAATAGGAAACATATACTCAGATGAAATACTTTTTGTTGCGAAAATTAGACCCACAAAGAATGTTCCAGAATTATCAGAAAAAGAAAAGAAGAACATTTATTTAGGAATTAAGAATATTCTTCGCTTGGCAATAAAACTTAAGGGAGAATCTTTTTCCGATTTTAGAAGAACTAATGGGGAAAAGGGATTTTACGATAAGGCTAGAAAGGTTTATCGTAAAGAGGGAGAAGAATGTCCTGTTTGTGGAGAGAAAATACAAAGAATAAAGATGGGTGGAAGATCTGCTCATTTTTGTCCAAAATGCCAAAAATAGATTATGATTTTTTTACTTTACGGACCAGATAATTATAGCTCTAGAGAAAAAGTGAGAGAGATGGTAGAGCATTATAAAGAAATTCACAAAAGTGGATTAGATTTTAAATATCTTGATGGTAAGAATTTAGACTTTAGCGAGTTACTTAATGAAGACCAACAGAGCTCTATTTTTAATGAGAAAAAACTTATTGTTGTGACAAATGTTGTTTCTAATAAAGAGTTTAAAGAAAAATTTATTAAAGGTTACAAGAAACTCATTGATAGTTCTAATATAATTGTCTTTTTAGAGGAAGATAAGATAGCAACAAATGATTCTATTTTAAAGATTTTAAAAAAGCATGCTAAATGTCAGGAATTTCCAATTTTATCTGGAGAGAAAATGAAAAGATGGGTTAAAAATGAGCTTAGTAAATTTAAGGGAGATATCTCCACAAATGCTTTAGATAAACTTTTAGAATATTGCGAAGGTAATCTATGGAGTTTAAGTAATGAGATTAAGAAGTTGGGCGCCTTTAAAATTGGAAAAACGATAGAAATAAACGATGTTGAATTATTGGTAAAACCAAAGATAGAAACAGATATTTTTAAAACTATAGATGCCATAGCTTCTAAGGATAGAAAGTCAGCTTTATTATTACTTCATAAACATTTAGACAAAGGAGACTCTCCTCTTTACCTTTTGTCTATGATTAATTTTCAATTTAGAAATCTTTTATTGGTAAAAGATTTAATGGAAAAAGGAAAATCTTATTATGATATTCCTAAATTAACGAAGCTTCATTCATTTGTTGTTAAAAAAAGTTATCAATCAGCCCAAAGGTTTCAATATCAAGAATTACAAAAAATCTACCAAAAGATTTTTCAGGTAGATTTGTCTATTAAAACTGGTAAATTAAAACCAGAGATAGCTCTAGATATTTTTATTGCTGAGATTTAGCTTTCTTTATAGCCTTAGATATTCTGGATTTTTTTCTATCTACTTTTCCTTTTTTAATAATTCCAACTTTAGATGTTTTATCTAAAGCCTTATAAACATTAGGAAGTAGTTTTTTAGCCTCTTCTATTTTCTTTTGGGAAATTAAATTATTGATCTCCTTCAAGAGATCTTTTAAGTTGTCTTTCCTTATAATGTTTCTTTTTCTTCTTTTTAAGCTCTGTCTTAGAGCTTTTTTTGCTGAACTTGTTATTGGCATATTTAATATATAGCTTATTTTAACTTTTTTATCAAGTCTCTAATTTCAGTTGCTCTCTCAAAATCTAAATTAGCAGCAGCTTTCTTCATCTCTTTTTCTAATAGTTTTCTGTCATGTATCTCGGAAAATTCAGAAAATATCTCTTCTTTTTTAGCGAAAGACCATTCCCTTATTGATTTTATAATGGCTTTTGGAGTTATATTATGTTCTTTATTATATTTTTCTTGTATAGCCCTTCTTCTCTTTATCTCTTTTAAGGCTAGCTTCATAGAATTAGTAATATTATCAGCATAAAGGATTACATGTCCTTCTATGTGCCTAGAAGCTCTCCCCATTGTTTGTATTAAGGTAGTTGTAGATCTTAAAAATCCTTCTTTGTCAGCATCTAAAATAGCGACAAGACCAACCTCTGGCAAATCTAACCCTTCTCTTAAAAGATTTATTCCAACCAATACATCATATTTCCCTTCTCTTAATCCTTGAATAATAATCGGTCTTTCCATGGTTTTTACTTCTGCATGCAACCATTTAGTTTTTATTCCATTTTCTATAAGATAATCTGATAATGCTTCAGCCAATCTTTTAGTTAAAGTTATTGCTAATACTCTTTGGTTTTTCTTTACTCGTTCTTTAATCTCCTTTATTAAGTCCTCTACTTGGTTTTTTGTAGACCTTATCTCAATAGATGGTTCTATTAATCCAGTGGGTCTTATTATTTGTTCTGCAACGTTGTCTTTGCCTGATTTTTCTGTTTCATATTCATTGGGAGTAGCAGAAACATATATTGTTTGTGGTGTTCTTTCTTCAAACTCTTTAAAGGTTAAGGGTCTATTGTCTATGGCAGAAGGAAGCCTAAAACCATATTCTATTAAACTTTGTTTTCTGGCCCTATCTTGGTTAGCCATAGCTCTTATTTGAGAAAGAGTTATGTGGGATTCATCTATGAAAACTAAAAAATCTTTTGAAAAATATTCTAACAAGGAAGATGGAGCAGCTCCTGGCTTTCTAAATTCCATATGTCTGGAATAATTTTCTATCCCATGACAATATCCTGTTTCTTTCATCATTTCTAAATCATAATTAGTTTTTCTTTCTAATCTTTGGAACTCTACTAACTTGTTATCTTTCTTTAGTTTTTTTAATTGTTCTTGAAGTTCTGTCCTTATATTTTCAATAGAGATATCTAACTTTTCATCTGGAGCTACCCAAAAATGAGCAGGATAAAGATTATATTTTTGATTCAATATTTTATATTTTGGATTTATACTGTTTTCAGAAATTGAGATAGAGGATATTTTATCTCCAGAAAATTCAACTTTTAGTAGTTCTTTTCCAGTAACCAAAAAGATATCAATAATACTTCCCCTTACCCTATATGTTCCTGGTTTAAACTCTATGTCATTTCTTTGATATTGGAGAGAAGTCATTCTTTTCAAGAATTCATTTCTCTTTATTTTTTTATTAGGATGTATTTCAAAAGAAACTTTTTGATAGTCTTCTTGAGATCCAATATTATAAACACAGGAAACGGAAGCAATAACAATAACATCCTTTCTATTTAATAAGTCTTGAGTAGTAGCATGCCTTAATTTGTCTATCTCTTCGTTTATTTTGGCATCTTTTTCAATATAGGTATCTGTTTGGGGAATATAAGCTTCTGGTTGATAATAATCATAATAGGAAACAAAATAATGAACTCCACTTCCTGGAAAGAACTCTTTAAATTCTTGATAAAGTTGAGCGGCTAGAGTTTTATTATGGGAGATTATTAAGACTGGTTTCTGCATTTTTTCTATAACCTTTGCAATAGTAAAAGTTTTGCCAGACCCAGTAACGCCTAAAAGAACCTGGTTTTTTATTCCAGATTTTATGTTTTTGGTTAGTTTCTCTATCGCCTTTGGCTGATCCCCAGTTGGCTTATAGCTTGAAGATAATTTAAACATCGAAGTAAATGAAATTTACGAGATACAAGATGAATTTTAATTAATCGGCTATCAAAATGAAATTTTAATTTTATTGAGCATACAGTTAATTTTGACTTAATTTTTCTTTTTCTTCAAGTTAAGCTAGGATAAGAATATAACAGCAGGCGATGAAATTTAAATCTGTAATACGATGAATTTAAAGATTCATCCATAATTTCATTCGCTTTTAGCGAATTTGATGAAACAATTAATTAAAAAATTTATTCCATCTTTTTTGTTGAGTTGGTATCATCTATCTTTAGCTTTGCTAGGAGCTATTTTATATGGTTTTCCATCAAACAAAATAAAGATTATTGGGATAACTGGAACTAATGGAAAAACCACTGTTGTTAGTTTAGTTACTAACGTTTTAGAAGGCGCTGGTTTTAAAGTAGCTTCCTTGTCTTCAGTTAGATTTAAAATCGGAGATAAAGAAAAAGAAAACAATCTAAAAATGACCATGCCCGGCAGATTTAAAATACAGAAATTCTTGAAAGATGGGGTAGAGGTAGGGTGTAAATACGCGGTTTTAGAAGTTTCTTCCGAAGGAATAAAACAATATCGTCATAAGTTCATTAATTTTGAAGTAGCTGTTTTTACGAATTTAAGCCCAGAACATATTGAATCTCATGGAGGGTTTGAAAATTATAAAAAAGCTAAGGGGAAATTATTTGCTTCTACAAAAAAAGTTCATGTCGTCAATATAGATGATAAAAATTCAGATTATTTTCTAAGTTTTAGTGCTGATAAAAAATATACATATGGATGGGAAAAAGGAGATGTTAATACTAAAAATACTAATTTTAAACTTCCATTAATCGGAAGGTTTAATATTTATAATGCTTTAACTGCAATATGCGTGGGATTATCTCAAGGGATAAGTTTAGAAGTTTGCCAAAAAGCTTTAGAAAAAGCTAAAGGTATACCAGGAAGGATGGAAGAAGTTATTTCTACTCCCTTTAAGGTTATCGTGGATTACGCCGTAACTCCAGACGCTCTAGAGCAACTCTATAAAACTATTAAGGAAATATATTCTCCATCTAGGATAATTTCTGTATTTGGTTCTTGTGGAGGAGGAAGAGATAAATGGAGAAGACCTATCCTTGGAGAAATAGCCTCTAGATATTGCCAAGAAATAATAATTACAAACGAAGATCCTTATGACGAAGATCCAATGGGAATAATAAATCAGGTTGCAGATGGAGTAAAAGGTAAAACTACCAAAATATTAGATAGGAGAGAGGCCATACGAAAGGCCTTGCAAATAGCTGAACAAGGAGATATAGTTCTTATTACAGGTAAGGGTTGTGAATTATGGTTGGCCGAAGCCAAGGGAAAGAAAGCTCCTTGGAATGAGAGAGAAGTTATTCTTCAAGAATATAGCAAATTAAAATAAAGTTTTTCAACGTTTGTTAGGAGGAATTTAATGACAAAGGAAGGTTTAATCTGTCGGCGTTGCGGAGAAGAAAAAATTGAAAAGTTAAATCATCTTGTTAGGATATTTGCTGACATTAGACATCCCTATGGAAGTTGTGTGAATTGTGGGGCTTTTTACTGGAAGGATTATGAATTCAAGCCTTCTATTGTTTCTACAACAACAACTCCTAGTAACGCTATTTTTTCTCCATCAATTAAAACTTCGTCCAAGCCTTATTATCCTTTTAGAAAAGGGAAACCCCTATCTCGGAGGCAAAAAAGACGTGCAAAGAGAAAGGCAAGATTAGCCCAAGGGAGCTTATATTGAAAAAGCTCTCTTTTTATTTTAATGAATGATAATGCCTTCTGGACAAAAATCAAATTTTCCACTATAATTATAAGATATTAATAAGAATAAAATAGAAATGAAAAACAAAATGTCTAATTCAATTAAAAAACATATACGCACAGAGAAAGCTCGTATTCGTCGAGAATCCTTTAGTATCAAAGAGCAAAAAGATAAAGTAGATAAACTATACCAAGGTTTGGTTAAAAAAAATGAGAATAAAAGAGATCTACAACCTAGCGATAAACAAAGGGATTGAGTCTGATCTTAGGGGGAAAGAAAGAGTAGAAAAATTCTTAAGCAAGAAGAAGGAAAAGTTCGAAAAGCTTTCAGAGTCTGCTAAAGAAGAATTTGACAAAGAAGCTTTAATTAATCCTTATTTAGATTCAAGAATCCTTAATATCTCAGAAGATAAAGAAATTAAAAAGATTTTAGTTGGTGTTGATATCGAACCAGCAGAGCTTTTATTATCAAAAGAATTAGAAGATATTGATTTGACAATAGCTCATCATCCTTTGGGAATAGGATTAGCTTATTTATCTGATGTAATGGATTTGCAGTGTGATGTTTTGAATTTATATGGGGTTCCTATCAATATAGCAGAAGGCTTAATGAAAGAAAGAATTAGCGAAGTTGCTAGAGGTATCTCTGGGGTAAATCATCAAAGAACAGTAGATGCTGCAAAGCTTTTAGGAGTTAATCTTATTAACCTACATACGCCTTGCGATAATTTAGCTGCTAATTTTTTGAAAGAAATAATAGAAAAAAATAATCCAGAAACGATAGAAGATCTTTTAAAGATTATAAAAACGATTCCTGAGTATCGAGAGGCTATAAAAATAGGAGCAGGGCCTACAATCTTCTCTGGGCACGAAGATAATCGTTGCGGAAAAATATCAGTTAGCGAAATCACTGGAGGTACGAATCCTTCCCCCAAGATTTACGAAAAGATGGCTCAAGTTGGAATCGGAACAGTGGTTGGCATGCATATGAAAGAGGATTCAAAAAAAGAGGCAGATAACGCCAATCTAAATATCGTTATAGCAGGACATATGAGCTCTGATTCTCTTGGTTTGAATTTATTTTTAGATGAATTAGAAAAACAGGGAATAGAAATTGTTCCCTGTTCTGGATTTATAAGAATTTCTAGAAACTAAAGATTATTAAGATAGATTTTTTAGCATATAAGTATTCTTTAACTTATATCCTATTTTTCTATAATAACCTCTTACTCCTACACCTGAAATAACGGTTATTTTTTTTGCCCCATATTCTTTTTTAGCTATTCTTTCAGCTTCTTCCGTTAATTTTTTGCCTAATCCTTTATGTTGAGGGGACCTTTCTTTCATAGAATCTATTGGTTGAAGTTGTCCAAAAGTATGAACCTCTCTGATAAAAGCTTCATTATTTTCAGTTATTCTTAATCTTAAAAGACTGTATAATTTATCCTTTCCTTTATTTTCAAAAGTTAGAAATATTTCATTCCCATTTGATGCTTTGTAATTATCTCTAAAAAGATAGAGTTTTTCTTTAGGATCATATTTTTCTCTTATTTCTCTACATCTTATACATTTACATTTCCAATTAGATATTTTCATATCATTCGTTAGAATTTGTCTAAGGTTTGTGATTCTAGCTGGCCCTAAAACGATGCTGTGAGATGGAATATCTCTGGTTATCCGTTGTATTCTTATATATGGAGGAATTATCTTTTTAATATCTTTTACTAGAGATATTAATTGCTTCTCTCCGTAAGGTTTGTATTTTTTCTTTTTATATAATTTATATAAATCAGTTCCTTTAATTAATGCACAAGGATATATTTTTAAGAAATCAGGCTGAAAATCTTGATTAGAAAATAATTCTTTAAAAGTTTCTTTGTCTCTCTTTAAGCTAGACCCCATTAAATTAGGCATCATTTGGTAAAGAATTTTAAATCCATAATCTTTTAAGATTTTAGTTGCTGAAATTATTGTTTTTCTATCATGTCCTCTTGAATTTAATTTTAAAACATCATCATAAATTGATTGGATTCCAAGTTCTACCATTGTTACGCCTAGTTCCCTTAAGTGTTTTATTTCTTTTTGATTAATAAAATCTGGTCTGGTTTCAATGGAAAGTCCCACTATTCTGTGTTTTGCTGTTTCGTTTAATTTTTGAGCTTCTTTTAGGTTTTTACTTGTTTTTTTATTGCAGGCCTCAAAACATCTTTTTATAAACCAATTTCTATATGTTTTAGGGTAATAACTCCAAGTTCCTCCAATTGTTCTTAATTCTACTTTATCAGTTGGATGTCCTTCATTATTTAACATTTCTATTCTTTTCTGGACCTGTAGATATGGATCAAACTTTAATTTTTTAGCTCTTTCTACGGCTGGTTCTCCAGATAAGTAGCTTTTTGGCAAGTTCTTCTCTGTGGGGCAAAAAATACATTTTCCAGGACAATCATATGTTTTGGTTAATACAGAGATATTAACGATGCCAGATAAAGACCTAATTGGTCTGGTTCTTAATATTAATTGTATTCTTTCGTTCTTTTTAATCTTTCTCTTTTTTACTAATTCATGGTAATTTTTAAGAATAGACATATTGGTAGGACAAGGAGCTTTATATCTTTTGGATATAAATCTTTTCACCTTATTTAAATCTTCCAGAGTCTTAGAGCTCCTTTCTATTAATTCTTTAATTATTTCTTCAGATATATTCATATGGATAAAGAGTACGCTAAAAAGATATTAGAGGAAACTAAAGAAAATTACAACATTATTTCTCAAGATTTTTCTAGAACTAGAAATAAGTTTTGGGAGGAAATGGGATTTATTTCTAAATACGTTAATGACAACGAGAAGGTTTTAGATTTAGGGTGTGGGAATGGAAGGTTGTACGAATTGTTTCAAGAAAAAACTATAGATTATTACGGAGTCGATTTTTCAGAAAAACTCATAGAGATAGCTAAAAAAAGATACCCTCAATTTAAATTTCAAGTAGCAGATGCTTTAAACTTACCATTTCCTGCTGATTATTTCGATAAAGTTTTTAGCATAGCTGTATTGCATCATATCCCCTCAAAAGAATTAAGGCTAAAGTTTTTACAAGAAATAAAAAGAGTTTTAAAACCAGAAGGAATATTAATATTAAGCGTATGGCATTTTAATGCTTTTAAAAAGATTAAATTTTTCTTTAAATTTTTATTTTTAAAAATATTTCATGGAAAAAAAATTGATAGTGGGGATGCATTTATTCCTTGGGGAAAGAAGTTATTAAGATACGTCCATAATTTTTCCACAAAAGAATTAACAAAACTTGTTAAAAAAGCTTGTTTTAAGGTTATAGATGTAAGAATAATAAGTAGACCAAAAGCTAAGGAAAGTAATATTTTAATCGTTGCTGAAGACTTTCTATAGGATTGACATGGGGTTCGTTCCTAGTTAGAATATTAAGTGAGGAGGTGCGGGTTTTATACCCTATGGACACATAGTTTTTGAAAAAGGAGATCACAGCGGCCGCCTAGTTAATGTCCAACTGGACTTAGGTACTTAATCGATTTTTTTGGGAATTATTTCCTCCTCACTAAAGCAGAGGCTTTCAGCCTCTTCTTTAGTTAGAAATATGTGTTAAAATTAAAATATATGGTATATAAAAACAAATTTAAAATAGCAGTTGCTGGAGCAGCAGAAGCCCATATTTGCTCAAAGGCAGCCACAAAATTAGCAGAAGAAGTTGGAAAAGAAATTGTTCGTCAGGGATGCATCTTAATTACAGGGGCTACAACAGGCATACCTCATTATGCAGCTATTGGAGCTAAAAAAGCTAAAGGATTATCTATAGGATTTTCTCCTGCAGCTACAGAGATAGCTCATGTTAAGAAATATAGGCTTCCTTACGATGCTTTTGATGTTATAGTTTATACTGGATTTGGATATGCTGGTAGAAATCTATTAATGACTAGAGCAGCTGATGGAGTAATAGTTATATGTGGAAGGATGGGAACCTTAAATGAATTTACTATTGCTTTTGAAGATGAAAAACCAATAGGCGTTATGTCAGGATCTGGTGGAATAGCAGATGAATTAAATCAGATAGTTAAACGTCCCTTTAGGGGAAGGATGAATATGATTTATTCTCCAGATCCCAAAGAATTAGTTAAGAAATTAATAAAATTAATTAAGAAAGAAAAAGGTCGTCTTTAAAATAAATATTTTAATATGGCAGAAAAAAAATTAAAAGAAATAGGCAAAATTATTCATTACTTTGACAATGTTGGAGTGGCAGTTGTTAGCTTATCTGATAAGTTAAAAGTAGGAGACACAATAAGAATAATTGGTGGAGAGAGTACTGACTTTAGTCAAAAGATTGATTCCATGGAGGTAGATCATGAAAAGATAAAACAAGGAAAGAAGGGAGATGAGATTGGAATGAAAATAAAAGAAAAGGTTAGAAGTGGATATAGGGTATATCTAGAGTAAATAATTTAAACGAATAAGTTCAAAATGTTAAGTTTTAGCAAAAACAGTGTTTTCGCTTTATTTATTTTTGTAGGAAGCACAGTAGGAGCAGGAATTTTTGGTATTCCTTATGTTGTTTCAAAGAGCGGAGTTATTCCCGCTATTTTTTATTTTTTAATTTTAGGAGGGATAATGCTTCTTCTTAACTTATTTTTTGGAGAAATATTTTTAAGGACAAAAGAAAATTGTAGATTAGCCGGTTTATCTAGAAAATATTTAGGAAAAAATTATGGAAGACTTACTTCTTTTTCTGTTTTTGTAGGATTGATAGGGGCTTTATTGGCCTATATCATTTTAGGAGGGAAATTTTTAAGTATCTTATTGTCTTCTGTAATATTAGTTGATCCTTTTTATTGTAGTTTGTTTTTTGGATTAATATTGATTCCTTTTATTTTTAAGGGGGTAAAAGTGGTAGCTCCTTTGGAAATTTTTACGAATGCATGCTTTTTTATTATAATTTTTATTATTTTTATTTTAGGGTTTCCCAAGATAAATTTTCATAATTTTACTTTGATTGAAATTCCTAATATTTTACTTCCTTATGGAGTAATATTATTTTCTTTGGCAGGGATGTCAGCAATTCCAGAAGCAGAAGCTCTTTTAAAAACTACAAAAGAAAAGAAGAGCCTTAAAAAAATTATCATTACATCTTTTGTTGCAATGGTTTTTTTATATGCTTTTTTTACCTTTATAATTGTAGGAATAAGCGGAAAAGATACTTCTGTTGATGTTTTTCAAGGGTTAATTCCTTTTTTGGGCCCAGAGATAATTTTTATTGGATCTTTAGCTGCGTTTATTACTTTGGCAGATTCTTTTTTAGTAATTGCTATTTGTTTAAGAAATAGTTTGGTTTGTGATCAAAAAATGCCAAAATTATTAGCTAATTCCTTGGTAACTTTTTTGCCAATAATTTTATTTTTAATAGGGTTAAGAGGATTTATTGAAGTTATAGGATTTTTAGGGACACTGATTGGGGCTGTAGAGGGGGTAATAATTATTTTATTATTTAGAAAAGCTAAAGAATTGGGAAATCATCAACCAGAATATACGATAAATGTCCCTAAGATAGTACTTTTCTTATGTGCAGTATTTTTAATTTTAGGGGCAGTTATCCAATTTGTCTTATGAAATTTGTAGCAGACTTTCATATACATTCTAAATATTCCAGAGCTACTTCTAAGAATATGGATTTAGAAAGTTTAGATAAATGGGCCAAAATAAAAGGAATAAAAGTTTTAGGAACAGGAGATTTTACTCATCCAGGATGGTTAGCTAATTTAAAAGAAAAATTAAAACCAGCAGAACCTGGTTTGTTTAAATTAAAAAACAATGATCAGGGCGCGCGGTTTTTTCTAACTTCTGAAATAAGTTGTATTTATTCTAAAAATGGGAAAGTTAGAAAAATACATATAATAGTTTTTGCTCCTTCCTTTAAAGCGGTAGAAAAAATAAATACTAAACTAAATAAGATTGGTAATTTAAAGGCAGATGGCAGACCTATCTTGGGGTTGGACGCCAAAGAATTAGCTAAAATTGTCCTAGAAGCAGATCCAGATTGTATGGTTATTCCTGCTCACGTTTGGACTCCTTGGTTTTCTCTTTTTGGATCAAAATCAGGGTTTAATTCTATAGAAGAATGTTTTGAAGAATATTCTAAATATATTTATGTTATGGAGACTGGTCTTTCTTCTGATCCGGCTATGAATTGGAGAATATCTTTTTTAGATAGAATAACCTTTATTTCAAACAGTGACTGTCATTCCCCCCAAAAAATTGGGAGAGAAGCAAATGTATTTGATACAGAATTAAGCTATGGAGCCATTACAGAAGCTTTAAAAATAAAAGATTCTAAAAAGTTTTTATACACTGTAGAATTTTATCCAGAAGAAGGAAAGTATCATTTTGACGGCCATAGGAATTGTGATGTTGTTTTATCTCCTAAAGAAACTAAAAAATATGGAGGACTTTGCCCTGTTTGTGGTAAACCGTTAACGGTAGGTGTTTTAAATAGAGTAGAAGAATTAGCTGATAGAAAAGAAGGTTTCATTCCTTCAAATCATATTCCATTCAAGAGTCTAGTCCCCTTAAATGAAATAATATCAGATGTTATCGGTGTCGGAACGGCTTCGAAAGCAGTGGGAATAGAATATGATAATCTAATTAATAAGCTTGGTTCAGAATTTGAAATTTTATTAAAAACCAAAGAAAGTTTCTTAAAGGAAGTGACTAGGCCAGAAATAGCGGAAGGGATAATTAAGGCTAGAGATGGGAAAGTTACTAAAACTCCTGGGTATGATGGTGTTTTCGGGAGAATAAGTGTTTCTTCAATAAAAGAAAAGAAAATCTCTATAAATCAGAAAACATTGTTTTAAATCTATATATAAAAAATCCCCATTAGCCTATTTTGACAAAGTGGGGATTTAGGGGTACTCAATATCTGACATCCTAAGCCTTAATGCTTCGTCCCCCCAGACTATAAGAAGTATTTCTTTTCCACTAAAAGGACAACTTATGTCGTAAACTTTTTTTCCTCTTTCAAAAAAGGAGCTTTCTAACAAGTCATTTACCACCTCTCTTGGTATTTCTGTGGCAAATTTACGCCAATTTATTGGAAGTTCTTTAATTCCTGGAAGATTATTTTCATTCATTACGTGGCCTCCTCTATGATAAATCAAAACAGCTAATATATTAATAAGGGAAATAATCTTATTTGTCAATTTTAGCAATTTCTTTTTTGAACTCTTTTAAAATTTTTAATTTTTTCCCTCTTTTAATTATTTTTCCATTTTTCATTAATAAGGTTAAAGAATTTCCACTTCCTACAATAGCTAAAGCAGATTCTTTTCCTTCTCCCAGCCCATTAACCGTGCATCCCATAACAGAAATTTTCACTGATTTTTTAGTTAAAGCAGTTAGCTTTTCTATCTCTTTAGCAATTTTAATAACATCTATTTTTGCCCTAGAGCAAGTTGGACAACTTACTATTTTTACACCCTTTTCTCTTAATTCTAAACTTTTTAATATTTCCCAGGCAACAGATACTTCTTTCACAGGATCTGCGCTCAAAGAAACTCTAATAGTGTCTCCAATTCCTTTTAATAGCAGATATCCGATTCCAATAGAAGATTTTATTGTTCCCGAGAAATCAGTACCAGCTTCAGTTATTCCTAAATGAATTGGATAGTTAGTTTTTTTAGATAATAGTTCGTGAGCTTTTACGGTTCTTAATACATCTGGTGCTTTTAAAGAAATGACTAGGTTTTTAAACCCCAATTTTTCTATTGATTTTATACTTCTCATAGCAGATTTTACCATCATTTCTGCAGTAGCTTTTTTTCTTTCCCCTAGTATGTCTTTTTCTAAGGATCCGCTATTGATACCTATTCTTATTGATATATTTTTCTTTTTTGCTAAATCAACTATTTCTTTTAAAGCTTTTTTAGGAAAATTTCCTGGATTTATTCTTATCTTATCTGCGCCTTGTTTTATTGATTCTAGTGCTAATTTGTCTGAAAAATGAATATCTGCCACTAATGGAATGTTTATTTGTTTTTTTATTTCTTTTATGGCTTGAGCTGATTTTAAATCAGGTATACCTACTCTTATTATTTCACATCCGGCATTTTCTAATTCTCTTATTTGTTTTATTGTTTTTTTTATATCCCAAGTATGGGTATTCGTCATAGATTGAATGCGAATAGGTAGCCCTCCCCCAATCTTTATTTTTCCTATTTTAATTATTTTTGTTTTCTGTTTAACCATTGTATTGTTTCTTTTATTTCCCAATTTGGAGTTGAAGCTCCAGAGGCTATTCCTAAAATTTTAATCTTAGATAATTTTTTTCTATTTAATTCTTTATAAGTATTTACAAAGAAAAAAGGTTTTTTTGTTTTTTTAGCTATATTTACTAATCTTTTTGTATTAGCAGAAGTTTTTGATCCCATTATCAATATTCCATCTGTTTTTTTTGATATTGTTTTTAATTCTTTTTGTCTAATTTTAACTTCTGGGCAAATAGTATTTATATATTTTATATTTTTAGAGTGCTTCTTGAGAACTTTTAGAATTAAATTAACATTTTCTAAACTTTGTGTTGTTTGAGCAATTACCCCTATTTTTTTAAAGTCTGGAATTTTTTCAGCTTCTATTTCATTTTCTATAATAATAGCTTTATTTTTTGCATATCCTTTAATTCCCCTTGTTTCAGAGTGTTTTTTATCTCCAATAATAATAACTTGGTATCCTTGTTCAAGCAATTTTTTAGAAATTAATTGAACCCTCTTTACGAGAGGGCAAGTAGCATCTTTGATTATTATTTTATTATCTAATTTAAACTTAAGGGGAGGAATTCCGTGAGCTTGGATTATTAGAGTTCCTGGTTTAGCTTTTTTAATATCTTTAATAAATTTAACTTTTAGTTTTTTAAATTTATTAATAACTTCTTCGTTATGAACAATGCTTCCCAAAAACTGAATAGGTCTTTTATCTTTTTTTATACTCTCTTCTGCCATCAATATGGCTCTTTCAACCCCAGAACAGAATCCTATGTTTTTAGATATAATAGTTTTCATTTTTTAAATAAATGGGTGAGCGAGGAGATTCGAACTCCCGCTAAGAGTTCCACAAACTCTTGTGCTAACCACTACACTACGCCCACCATGAACAGCTATACTATACATAAAAAGAGACTTTTTAGCAATGTTGTTTTGGGGGTTGACATGATTTCTTATGGTTCTATACTAAAATATAGTTTAAAGTAATGAAAAGCTTAACCAGAGAACAATTAAATAGAATCTGCTTAACCCCTAAATTGGCTTATGCAATTATTGTTTTTGGTTCAGTTAAAATGTTTAAACGATAAGGGGGTTAAATAAAATTATTAAACAAAGTTATTTAGCCCCCACCAAATGGGGGCTTTTGAAAACATGACAGAAGAAAAAAAGTTTTATCTAACTAAAGAAGGACTTAAGAAGCTTGAAAGAGAGCATGAAAATTTGATCGAGCTAAAATTAGCAAAAACGAAGGGAGAAGAATCTCCAAAGATTTTAGAGTCTGAAGATTTAAATCCTGAGTATTTAGCCTTTCAGGAAGATATAAGCTTTTTGGAATCAAGAATAACTGAAATAGATCATGTTCTTAAGAATAAAGTGTTGATTAAGTCTCCTAGGGGGGAAGAAAAGAAAAAAATTGGCTTAGGAGCTACAATATTAATAGATGTTCGTGGACAAAAAGATGAATTTACTTTAGTTGGGTCTCTGGAAGCTAATCCCTCTTTAGGTATGATTTCTGATGAATCGCCTGTTGGAAAAGCTCTTTTGGGACACAAAGTTGGAGAAATGGTAGTAGTTTCTTCTCCAGTTAAAACTGTATATAAAATTAAAAAGATAAAATATAATATTTCTTAAAATATTAATAATATTGAAAAGAGGGTTCCCCCCTCTTTTTAAGTTAATGATTAATGTGTTAAATTAGACAAAGATATGAAAAATTTACTTAATTTTTTGTTAGAAATTGAAAAATTAAAAGGTAAGGAAAGAAGAGGCTGGATGATACATAAGATAAAGAATGGAGAGACTACCGCAGAACATATTTGGCATTTAGTCATGTTGGTCTGGGTGTTAGGAAGAAAAAAAAGAATTAATATGGAAAAAGCTCTTAAGATTGCTCTTGTTCATGATCTATGTGAAATATATTCTCCCGATTTTACTTCTTATGATGCTGCTAATTTAAAAGAAAAAGGAAGGATTTCTCTTAAAGAAATTATGAAGACTATTCCCAAGCCTGCTCGTCCAAATAATTTACAGAGGAAAAAGTTAGAAAAATTAAAACAAAAATTAGAAAAAAAAGCATTTGATAAGCTTATTAAATGTCTTCCGATAGATTTAAGAAAAGAAATAAAGAATCTTTGGATGGATTATGAAAATGGATATAGTAAAGAAGGAAGATTCGTAAAACAAGCCGATAAAACAATAAATCTTTTCCAAGGATTAGTCTATTGGAAAAAATATGGAAAAATTCAGCATAATTTATGGATAAGGAGAGCTAAAGAAGTTTTAGACGATAAAGTTTTAGTTGAATTTATGCAGACTTTAGAAAAAGAATTTTGTAAAAAAGGTAGAAAAAAAAAAGAGTTAAGAATTCCTCTTTTTATGGAGAAAATCATGACTCTTTTTTTATTTTATTTTTAATAAGATATACAGTATAATCAATAAATCATGAAAAAATTATTACTTTTTATTTTATCTCTTTTAGTAGGTATAGGTATATTCATTTGGGTGATAAAAATGGTTGGTTGGGAAGAACTGGAGAAGGATTTCAGACTTTTTCAAGGAACAGATGGTTTGATAATCCTTGGACTTACTCTTATGACAATGGCTATAGGAATATGGAGATGGAGGGAAATATTGAAAAGCATTGGAGTTAAGCTTCCTCCAGGGAAAATGATAAGCCCTTTTTTGGCAGGTTTTTCTATTATGTTTTTAGCTCCAATATTAATTTGGGGAGGAGAGGTTCTTAGAACTTATATTTTAAAACATAGAAATGATGTCCCATGGTCAAAAGGTATGGCATCTGTAATAATTGATAGAATATTAGAATGGACTGCTAATTTAGTGGTTATTTTTTTAGGAGGGATAATATTTTTATTTTTTAATGATTTTCCTACCAATAAGTTTGTAATAATTTTTGTAGGGTTATTTTTATTTTTTGTCGTTTTGCTGATATTTTTCTTTATTAAATGCTATAAGAGAGAAAGTATATCGGCTATCTTTTTAAGAAAAAGAAAAGATAATCTGTTGGAGGTAGAAAAAGAAATATTTAACTTTTTTAAAAGAAGTAAGTTAGCTACGTGGAAGGCCATAGCTCTTTCTTTTTTAAGAGTTAGTATTATGTATGTAAGAGTTTGGTTTTTGATAACTTTTTTAGGAAAAAGTGTAGCTGCTTTGTCTGCCTTATCTATTTTAGGATTTTCTTATTTGGCTATTATGATACCTATTCCTACTGCCCTAGGAACACATGAAGCTATTCAATCTTTCGCATTTAATTCTTTGGGGTTGGGCATTTCTACAGCAACAGCCTTTACTATGATAATAAGAGTAGCAGAACTCGCAGTTGCTTTCACAGGAGTAGTTTTATTATTTAGATTTGGGATAATAATAATGAGAGATAAAATTTTAAGTAAAATAGAAAGTTTATCAGACGAAGATTAAATATATGTTTAAATCTATTAATAAAATAATAAAGATATTAACTCTTTCAGACGTTCTTTTGTTAACTGGTTTTGGATTTATTGCTCCAATATTTGCTATTTTCATTAATGAAAGAATAACTCTTGGGGATCCAGCGGAGGCAGCTAAAGTAGCTGGTTTTGCAATGGCTATTTATTGGGGAGTTAAGTCTTTGTTGCAAATACCCATAGGTAATTATTTAGATAAAAATCATGGAGAGAGAGATGATATAATATTTGTAATCTTAGGTAATCTAATAGCTGCTTTAGCGGTTTTTGCTTATATATTTAGTTCCTTGCCTTGGCATATTTATTTAATTCAAGTTTTCTATTCTATTGGTATGGCTATGAATATACCTGCTTGGACAGCAATATTCACTAGGCATATCGATAAAGGGAAAGAAGCTTTTGAGTGGGCTAGCAGAAGCACTGCTATTGGGATAGGAGCTGGAATATCCGGAGCCCTTGGTGGGTTGTTTGTGTCAAAGTTCGGTTTTAATCCATTATTTGCTGTAATGGGCATATTTATTTTATTTTCTTCTTTGTTATTGTTGATAATTCTTTGGGAAATATCTCCAAGAGACAAAAAGACTGCTAGAGTCCCAGAAGCAAAAAGCTTTCACGAGCCACAGCTACCAAAAGGTTAATAAACTCAATGAATCAAAAAATTCATTTCGAACTTCGCTTTAATTTATTAAAGCTTGTTATATGAATAATCAGATATTATCTAAAATATTTTATGAAATTTCAGAATATCTGAAAATGGACGAAGTACCATTTAAACCTTACGCTTATCAGAGAGCAGCTATGTTTTTGGAAGGGTTAGAAGAAGACGTTCAAGATATTTATGATAAAGATGGAATAAAAGGATTAATAGCTCTTGAGGCAATTGGAAAAAGTATTGCAGAATTAATAGAGGAATATTTAAAAACAGGTAAGATAAAATATTATCAATCTTTTAAAAAAAGACTTCCTTTAAATTTAGGAGAGTTGATCAATGTTGAGGGAATGGGGTCTAAAAAAGCTAAAGTTCTTTTTAAAGAATTAGGAGTCATAGATTTAAAAACATTAGAAAAGGCAGCTAAATCTCATAAAATAGCTCCCCTTTTTGGTTTTGGAGAAAAAACAGAGAAGAATATTCTAGAAGGGATAGAATTTTTAAAGAGAAGCAAGGGAAGGTTTCTTTTGGGAGAAATATTGCCAGAAGTAAAAAGGATAATTAAAAAATTAGAATCGTTAAAAGAAATAGAACAAATTAGTTCAGCTGGATCTATTAGGAGGAGAAAAGATACTATAGGGGATGTCGATATTTTAATAACTACTAAAAATCCTAAAAAAGTTATGGAGTTTTTTCTATCTTTTCCAGAGATAGTTAAAGTTTGGGGAAAAGGACAAACAAAATCTTCAGTTAGGATGAAACAAGGGTTTGATGTTGATTTAAGAGTTTTAAAAAATAGAAGTTATGGTTCCGCTCTTCAATATTTTACAGGTTCAAAAGAGCACAATATAGCCACTAGAAAACTAGCTATTCAAAAAGGATTAAAGCTTTCTGAATATGGTCTATTTAAGGGGTCTAAAATGATAGCTGGTGCTTCAGAAAAAGGGATTTATAAAGCTTTGGGATTAGACTGGATAGAACCAGAGTTAAGAGAAGATAGGGGCGAAATAGAAGCAGCTAGCAAAAAGAAGTTACCTAAATTAATAGAATATAAAGATATAAAAGGAGATTTACATTGTCATTCTAATTGGGATGGAGGAGAAGATTCAATAGCCGAAATGGCCAAAACTGCAAAGAGTTTAGGATATGAATATATAGGAATTTCAGACCATACTAAATTCTTAAGAATAGAAAATGGATTAGATGAAAAACAATTAGATAAGAGAAATAAAGAGATTGATAATTTAAATAAAAAACAGAAAGACTTCAAAATTCTTAAAGGAGCTGAGGTCAATATTTTAAATGATGGGTCTATAGATATAAAAGATGAAAGTTTGGCAAAACTAGATTACGTTATAGCTGGGATTCATTCTAATCTTAAGATGCCTAAGGACAAGATGACAGAAAGGATAGTCAAAGCTATTAAAAATCCTAATATTGATATTCTTTCTCATCCAACAGGTAGAATATTAAAAAGAAGGGATGAATATCAGTGTGATTTCGATAAAATATTAAAAGCAGCAAAAGAATATAACGTCGCTTTAGAAATAAATGCTTCCATGGAAAGAATGGATTTAAATGATCAAAATATTAAAAGAACTAAAGAAGCAGGAGTTAAAATGATTATTAATACAGATGCTCATTATAAAAGTCATTTAAACAATATAGAATTAGGGATATCTCAAGCTAGAAGAGGTTGGGCAGAAAAAGAAGATATCATTAATACTAATTCCGTTAAGAAATTATTAACTTATTTTAATTAGAATATACCAATCGAAAAATCAGCTGGAGTGGTATTTTTTTAACAGAAGTAAACATTGAAGAAGTTATTATTTTTTCTGAACACGAAGAAATTAAATGGGTGTCTTTCGAAAAATCATTAAAATTGTTGACTTTTTGGAACAGTAAGGATATCCTCAAAAAAGATAATAATTATTTAAATAAACAATATGCTACCTTTAGTAGAAACAAATAGTAAAAGTCTTAATAAATACAAAAATTTTATTTCTCCAAAAGTCTTAAAAGAAATAAAAACTTTGAGTAAACAACTTAAGGGTCTGAAAATATTTCACGTTAATTCTGCTCCAAGGGGCGGAGGAGTAGCTGAAATATTAAAAAGTTTAGTTCCCTTAATGAAAGGAATAGGTTTAAATGCCGAATGGTATACTATTCCTGCTAGAAATAGTTTTTTTAAGATAACTAAAGAAATGCACAACGCCCTTCAGGGCAAAAGTTATAAATTTTCTTTTAAGGATAGGAAAAAATATATTCTTCACATGGCTAATACTGCAGAATTAATGGGAGATATGAAGCCAGATATTTGGGTTATACATGATCCTCAGCCAGCTGGGGTTATCATGTTTTTACCTGATTTTTATCCTGCTATTTCTAGAATACACATTGACTCAACTTCTCCGAATATGGAAGTTTGGAAGTTTGTAGCTAGTTTTTTGGAATGTTACGATAAAGTAATTTTTAGCTCTAATGATTTTATACATAGTGAAGTTAAAAATAAAGCAAAAATTATTCAACCAGCGATAGATATGCTTAATCCCAAAAATAAACCATTACCAATTAATAAAGCCAATGATATTATTAGAACTTTTGGAGTTAATCCCGATAAACCCTTAATCTCTCAAGTTTCCAGATTTGACCCATGGAAAGATCCAGTGGGCGTTATAGAGGCTTATAAAATAGCTAAGAAAAAAATACCTGATTTGCAATTAGCTATGGTGGGTTTGATTTTAGCTAAAGATGATCCTGAAGCAGATAAAATTTATACAGAAACAAAAAAGAAAGCAGATGGTGATCCAGATATATTCCTTTTTGCCGATGTCTCAAAGTTGGGAAGCTTAAAGGTTAGTACCTTTGTTAATGCCTTTCAGGTTGCTTCAGATATAATTATTCAAAAATCTATTAGAGAAGGATTTGGAATGACGGTGGCAGAGGCTATGTGGAAGGAAAAAGCTGTTATCGCTGGAAGAGTTGGAGGAATAAAACTTCAAATAAAAAATGGAAAGAATGGATTTTTAGTCTCAACTCCAAAAGAAACAGCTAAAAGAATAGTTCAATTAATAGAAAATCCAGTTTTAGCGAGGAAACTTGGTAAAGAAGCTAAAAAAACCATACAAGAAAAATTTTTAATGCCTAGACTCTTGAGAGATTATCTTAGGCTTTTTAAAGAACTTAAAAAATAAAAATTATAATATTCCCTTATTATGTATGATAATTTGGGAAGATATAATAACAATAAAAATAACTTTACTTAAAGAAGAAAGAGTGTTAATAGAAACATGGAGGGTTGTTCTTTGACAACCTATTTTAAAATAAAAAGGAGGACATAAAATGTCAGGAATTCTTGGATTTGACGTTGATACAGATTGTTGGCCAGAAACAAAAAGTGCTAGTGGTATTTTGCAACCCAGAGGAGACGAGTGGGGTGGATTCGCGGTAATTCAGGGTGATAAAATTGTCAGGGAAGCACAAAAAGGCAAAATAACACCTTTGCTTGAAAAAGAAGAATTAAAGCTAAAGAATACTCAGAAAATAATCACTCATGTAAATCAGAATCCCGAGAATCCTCAGCCGGCTAAAATAAATGAAACCAAAATGGGGCAGATTGCCTTGGCCTTTGATGGAAAGATTATTAACAAAGAAGAGTTGATAGCGAAATCACCTTATCTTGTTGGTTCAGAAGCCGGCATTATGGCGAGATTGGTTGCTTCAGAAGAAGATCCTTTAAATGGATTAAAGAAGCTACTCCAAAGTATAAAAGGTCCATTTTGTCTGGTTTTATTAACCTTGGATGGGATTTTTGCCACTAGAGATGTTTTAGGAATTAGACCTATGATTTCTGGTAGATTTCTAGGGGATAGCAAGATAGGATGTGGCGTTGCCTCTGAATCAGCTTCCCTGGAGCACATTGGGATGGAGCTGATAAGAGACATAAGACCGGGTGAGATAATTTCAATAGCCCCAGACGGATTCAAAACGATCTATCAAGTACCTGAAGTCAATCCGGTTATTTGCAGTTTCGAATATGGCTACTGGGCCAGAATTTCTTCAACAATTGAAAATATCTGGGTTGGCGAAGTCAGGAGAAAAGCAGGGATGAAACTCGTCTCTAATTGTCCCGAAGCAGACATTATTTCTAGCTTCCCAATGTCTGGAAGCGCAGCGGCAGAAGGATTACATCAGGCCTCGGGGATCAACTACCAAACCATTTTTGATTATAATCTTGAGGCTGGAGGAAGAAGTTTTCTTCCCTTTGACTCGGAGGTAAGAACTAAAAGAGCAAAAGATAAACTTTTAATAGTTCCCCCAGCAGTAAAGGGAAAAAGAATTGTGATAGTTGACGATTCAATTGTCGAAGGGAGGCAAACTTTAGCAAGGATATCTTCCATCAAAAGGGCAGGTTCAGAAGAAATTCATCTTAGGATTGAAACTCCTCAGATGAAACATTCTTGTCCCTTTGACGTTACTCCAAGAGGCAAATTACTTGCTACTGATCATACGCTTGAGGAAATGAGAAAAATCTTGGGTGTTAAGAGTTTAGAATTTAATGCAGTAGAAGACTTTGTCGATGCAATAGTTTCTTCTCAAAGTGAAAAAAGAAAGATAGAAAATCCAATAAAGAATGAAAATATCTGTCTTGGCTGTTTCACTGGAGAATTTCCAAAGTACCCTAATTTTTAAATATCATAAAAGAATTAAAAGTCTCCATCTTTTTAAATGGAGACCTTTTTTGTTTATTGTTTAAACTTTTACTTTTTCTATTATCTTTTTGAATATTTGAGGATTTTTCTCAACTAGTTCAGAAAGTATCTTTCTATCTATTTCTATCTTATTCTTTTTAAGAGATGCTATAAATTTACTGTAGGCTAATCCTTCTGCCCTAGAGGCTGAATTTATTTGGCTTTGCCATAAACCCCTCTTATCTCTTTTTTTAACTTTTCTATCTCTGTAGGCATATTCCCAAGCATGTCTTAAAGCATCTTTAGCTAATTTATATTTTGATTTTCTTCCCCATTTAAAACCCTTAGCGTGCTCTAATACGTTTTTTCTTCTTTTATTTGCTGTTGTTCCTCTTTTAACTCTAGGCATTATTTTTTAATTATTTTCCTGATTCTTTTACTTTCGGCCTTAGATAAGTGAACTAATTTTCTGCCTTTTCTTATGGTATTTCCTGATTGTTTAGCTCTAGAATGATCAAGACCGGTTAACATCCTTAGGATCTTACCATTCTTTGTTATTTTAAATCTTTTTGTTACTGATTTTCTTGTTTTTAATTTTGGCATATTATTTTTTGGAAATTATCATTGTAAATCCTCTGGGTTCTCTTTTCAATTCTTTTTCTGTTTTTATTGGTATTATTTCATTTAAAGACTCAAGGAAGCTCATCATTTTCTCTCTTCCAAAATCCCCTAAGGCTTTTTGTCTTCCTCTTAAAGGCAGGTCTATTCTCACCGTATCTCCCTTTTTAAGAAACTTTTCGGCTAAATTGGCCCTTGTCTCCATATCGTGCTTTGAAATGTTGTAAGTGAGTCTTATCGCCTTCAATTCCCCGCCTTTATTTTTACGGTTATGTTTTTCTTTTTTTTCTTCTTGATATAAATATTTTCCGATATTTCCTATTTTACAAACAGGGGGCTCAACTTTTTCTGTTACCTGAATAAGGTCTAGGCTCTTTTCTTTGGCTAAACTAAGACCCTCTTCCAAAGGAACAATTCCAAGTTGATTTCCAATTTCATCTATCAATCTTATTTCTGTAGCCCTTATTTGGTTGTTTATAAAAATTCTTTTAGGCAATTTCTTTTATTAATTTTGTTCTTGGTAATATTTCAAAAAACTTTTTTAAAAATATAGCCCTTTTTTTGTTAATTATCAAAGAATATTTTCCATTTCTTGGAGTGACTTTGACGTACTCTTTGATTACTAATTTCGACCTGATTAATTTATATGTTTTCAAATAAGGCAGAATCTGTTTTAGGATGTTTAAAGCTTGTCGATTTCTTACTCTGTAAATATAGGCGATACAATGATTTTCATTTTTACTCATTTTTACTCTTATGTCTCCAGCTCCTATAGTCTTTTTTACCCACTTAAGCATATAAAGGTCTGTATTATCTATTTCTACTAATAATGATCTGTTTTTATTTGCATTAGTGCGACTTAAAGTTACAGTTCCTTCTCCATCTATTAATCCGGCTAAATAACCAGCCTCCTCAGGCTTCAAACTATTAATTTTATTATACTTTATTTTCATTTAATTATTAATTATGTGGAGGTGAGGAGAATTGAACTCCTGTCCAAAAAATTTCTTTAAAACATTTCTACAAGCATAGCCAGATTTTATATAAGATATAGAGTTTAAACCGGGCAAAAAATCTATATCTTTGATACAGAGCCATTTTCAATAGTTATCCTGAATCAAAAAACTATCTATCTCGCTAAAATAACACCTCGGATCTGCCTAGCGAGAATCCTCAGACGAGATGGCATTAGGCGAATGCTAATGCTGGTTTTTTGAATAAGTTGGCACTTATTTCTTTATTAGTTTTACAAGATCTAATAACTCGGCTTGCATATTTTAATTAGATTTTCTGTCGAAGCCTTTCACCCCCTCAAATTCAATTCTCTTTTCATATCTATTTCAGTCTCTCTTTTTTTTATCGTTTCTCTCTTATCTTTCTGTTTCTTTCCTTTGGCGACTCCAAACTCTAACTTAATATTACTCTTCAGAGTATACACCTTTATTGGGATTAAAGTCAACCCTTT